>CAYFJM010000019.1:0-13817 GCA_964343415.1 uncultured Vicinamibacteraceae bacterium
AATCGAGTTTCTTGTACAACCTTATCTCCCTGCCGCAACAAGGCTTCCTGTCGACTAATCTCATGATCAATCGCTCTTTCGAGGTAGCGAAAAGAGTTCAAATTCTTGATTTCGACTTTTACCCCAAGCTCTGTTTGACCAACCGGTCGCACCGAGACGTTCGCATCACAGCGAAGGCTTCCTTCTTCCATATTGCCATCGTTTACGCCGATAGCCAGCAGGATGCCACGTAGCCGTTCAAAAAATAACGCTCCAGTCGCAGCCGCCCGTATGTCTGGTTCAGTCACGATCTCTATTAAAGGGACACCGCTCCGGTTAAAATCCAGGTAAGTATTTCTATTCGAATCAGGAAACCCTTCATGAAGAGACTTCCCAGCATCTTCTTCCATATGCACTCGTGTGATACGGACTTCGTGAAGTGCCTCATCATCGGAAAACTTAACTAAACCACCTACCGCCAAAGGTTCCTCGTACTGCGATATCTGGTAACCCTTCGGCAGATCTGGATAAAAGTAATTCTTCCTTGCGAAGATCGATTCTTCTTGCACCACGCATCCGAGTGCTAGCGCGGCACGTACAGCGTACTCAACTGCCTGCCCATTGAGTGTAGGTAAAGCCCCTGGAAGTCCCAAACAAACTGGGCAGACGTTACTATTCGCTGGCCGGCCAAATGCCGTCGAACACCCGCAAAATATCTTTGTCTCGGTTAAAAGTTGAGCGTGTACCTCAAGACCAATGACTGGTTCAAAATCCATCGGGAGTGTTCACGATAACTCTAGATCAGATCTTTGGTCCCGCCTGCACGACAACATCATCGACATGCTCTTCAAAAGCTTTGAAGTTCTCAGAGAACATCTCTGCTAAATGCAAAGCTTGTGAATCGTAATCTGCGCCGTCACGCCACGTACTCCGCGGTTGGAGCACCGAATCTGGCACACCGGGTACTTTCACCGGAATATCTACATTAAAAATTGAGTCACGCACGTAATCAACATCAGCCAACTCACCCGATAAGGCTGCGGTAATCATCGCCCTCGTGTGTGCAATTTTCATTCGGCTACCAATCCCGTAGGCTCCACCGGTCCATCCAGTATTCACAAGCCACACGTGAGAACCATGCTCTGCGATTCGTTTACCTAGCAACTTCGCGTAAACGCCAGGATGATGCACCATAAACGGAGCACCGAAGCAAGCACTAAACGTGGCCTGCGGTTCTGTTACCCCTTTCTCTGTACCGGCTACCTTAGCGGTGTACCCAGATAAAAAATGGTACATTGCACCAGCAGGTGTCAAACGAGAGATGGGCGGCAAGACACCAAACGCATCTGCGGTCAGCATTATAATGTCCTTCGGGTGCCCACCTTGACCACTCGGTTCCCAATTATCGATAAATGAGATCGGGTAGGCGCCACGAGTATTCTCAGTATACCGATCACTATCGAGATCAAGCGCTCGTGAATCTCGATCCATCACAACATTTTCAAGAACTGTCCCAAATCGCTTTGTTGTCGAATAAATCTCCGGCTCCGCCTGCGCGGATAATCGGATCATCTTCGCGTAACAACCACCTTCAAAATTAAAGACACCTCGCTCAGTCCAACCATGCTCGTCGTCACCAATTAACAGTCGGCCTGGTTCACTAGATAACGTTGTCTTTCCCGTCCCAGAAAGACCGAAAAATAATGCGACCTCCCCATCACTAGAACGGTTCGCCGAACAATGCATCGGCATCACATTGCGTAATGGAAGCAGATAATTCATCACACTAAATATTGATTTCTTGATCTCTCCGGCATAGCTAGTTCCACCGATTAATATGAGCTTTCGTGCGAAATTCACAAAAATAAACACGTCAGAATTACTTCCATGCCGAGTTGGATCAGCCTTCATCGATGGAGAGTCAATAACGGTAAACTCCGGCACATGTTCCCCAGGTACCGTGCCCGCTGGTTGCTCTAGGAACATCGTCCGAGCAAAAAGATTGTGCCAAGCGTATTCGGTAATAATTCGCACAGACAGGCGATGGTTCGAGTCGGTGCCCGCACAACAATCCTGAACATATAATTCTTTATTGTCGAGGTGCGCCATCATATCTGAATAGAGCGCATCAAACTGCTCAGGCGTGACCGGTCGATTAACTTTCCCCCACCACACGTCGCCTTGGCTCGCTGACTCCTTTACAAGAAACTTATCGTTTGGTGATCGTCCCGTATGCGCTCCAGTCAAGCAGACCAACGGACCAGAGGCAGCGACCATGCCCTCACCACGCCGAACGGCTTCTTCATAGAGTGCCGCTGTTCCTAGATTCCAATGAATACGCCCGAGTGAAACAGTGCCAAGCTCAGGCAATACTTCGAGTAATGTCTTTTTGCTCATCAACGAAAACCCTATCTATGGGATACTCTGTCTGTGCACACACATCATACTGTGGTTTCACGTGCTATGATGAAAAATATTGATGCTGCCAAGCTTACTTTACCCAACAACGAGGGGCAGTAGGCGCCGGGCCTTCATTGCAACCCTGCTCGCAGCCGTACTTCCCGGTTGTATCCGTCGTCCAACTATTGTAAACGTCGTCGATCGCTCTCATACGCAACCAGATATTCGAGTCCAGCAGCCCGACGGAAGAATCAGAACAATCTCACTAGATTATTACGTACGTGGAACTATCCTCGCCGAAGTCCCACTCGCCTCTTTGTCGCCACTAGCAGCGCGTACAATCGCTGAGGTTCAATCTATAATTGCGCGAACCTATGTTCTTCACCATCGAAGTCGACACTTTAAAGACGGTTACGACTTTTGCGCGACTACGCACTGTCAAGTCTATCGAGACCCCACCTTGACATTGAACCCGCACCAACAAATTGCTGATGACTCCGTCGCAAGAACAACTGGAATGATAGTTACCTACGGTGGCAACCCCATCGACTCCGTCTACCACGCTGATTGCGGAGGAGCGACAAGCTCAGCAACCAACGTCTGGGGCGGCCCAGCTCCACCATATCTAGACGGAATCGTCGACGAATTCTGCCTTACGCTAAATCGCCCACCATGGACGCTAAGTATCGGACATGAAAACTTTCGCGATGCACTAAACAACGATGAGAGAACTACGGTTGGACGAAACCTAAACGAGGTAACAGTAATTAAACGCGACAACACTGGTCGAGCACTCACAATTAGCATTAGAGGTAGTAATAATTTGGTGGTAAGTGGCGCGACTCTCCGTTCTGTGTTAGGTGCTCGTTTCGGGTTTACGCGAATAAAAAGCACAAAACTACAGATCGAGAAACGCAATGATTACTTCCTAATTACTGGCACCGGCTTCGGGCACGGGGCAGGCTTATGCCAGACAGGTGCAATGGCACGCGCGGAAGCTGGCCATCGCACTAAAGAAATTATTACCGCGTACTATCCTGGCGCCACACTAAAACATTTCCATGAATTCCCATTTCAAGCACAGGCCCACAATTTACCAACCCTGCAGGTGTAATTTCAGACAGAATCATTCTTCTCCGAGTTATGATCAACACGTCAATAGCCTGCCGGTAAGCACCGGTAAGTCGTGTGTCGTCCTTAATAAATGCAATGAAACGCATGCTTAGTATTCAATCCGCGTCAACTCCAAGGCCAGTGAATCGTGAGGAGAATTCGACGATTGCGTCGGAGATCAAAGAACTGTTGAACTCAGGACACCATGAAGACGCGCGTAACCGCTTTGCAGAAATCATAGAGGCCCATCAGGCTCGAATAACGCGAATTGCATACTATTACCTTCGAGACCCTGCAGAAGTTGATGAGGCTGTGCAGGACGCCTTTCTTAAAGCTTTCATCCATCTGCGAACATTTCGAGACGAGATGTACTTTGATCTTTGGCTCTCCCGAATCGCAGTAAACGGCTGTCTCGACAGACTCAAAGCGAAAGCCAGGCGGCAACGTTGGATTATTCCTGCCTCCGAAAAAACAGAGGAACTCATTCAACAGGAACGAGCCTTCGAGCCCTCAGCTGAACAACTGCTCTTAGCCAAAGAACAACGAGGCCAATTGATAGACGCCGTCGAGCAACTTCCGATGCGCCAGCGCTCCATCGTCATCCTTAACCAATTCGAGGGGTATTCCACCAAGGACGTCGCAGACATGCTGAACCTAGCAGAAGCTACCGTTCGAGTACATCTGTTCCGTGCGATTCGTTCTCTTCGACTATTACTGCTGGACAAACCATACGCACGTAAAAGCGACGTCCCCGGATAGAACACCCCATGAAATCTCCAATTAACTGGTGGCGAATGATCGGATATTCAATCAAGGATGCCATGTCTACCCATCCACCGGAGCGTACGCTTGTCGAAATTGCGTTAGCGGACCAAAGCTCTATCCCAAATCTTGAGGCGCATCACAAACTGAAAATTGCACAACACCATACGAGTAATTGCAACCGCTGCAAGACGCTTCTTTCCCAAATCTACGCTACCCTTAAGCGCATCGACGAAGAAGTAAATACGTCACAACACACAACCCCTGCGTTAGGGCATGATCAGTTGAAGCAACGGTGGAAAATCCTGCGCCACATTGACCGTTATTTTGCCCCTCGAGCCAGGTTATTACATTTTCCATCGACTTCACGGTCATCGTTTGGTCGATTAACGCCATTAACCGTTTCGCTCATCATGATGTGTGCAGTCGGACCTTTCCTCGGGATTGCCGTTCGCCAATCTGTTGTATCCTCCGACAGCGCACTGGTTACACCACCTCCGGTGCGACTAGAACGCGATCCTGGTCTCGTTCAATCGAAACCTGAAAACACAAACACTCTAGAACAGACTGACGTCAATTCAGACGAGTCCCTCATGGCTGAGATAGACTACGCAGTCCAAACTCCGCGCATATCGTCACTTCTAGCTCTCGATGAGCTGACACCACGACTGCGCGAAGTATCTACCGCCGTACGATAGGAGCCGGAATACGCTTGACTACAGAAGTATTTAGAAAAGGACTAAATCTCAAACATGTGGTCGCAGGCGAACTCGCCCGTGATTACGACAGCGAACTCGTCGAGACCATACGTGGCAATAATTTCATTTATCGCGAAGGACGCGTCGCCATCCATCTTGCGCAAGAATTTGGATTCTGTTACGGCGTAGACCGTGCTGTCGATTATGCCTACCAGACTCGAAAAAAATTTCCCAACAGAACCGTGTATCTCACAGGCGAAATCATTCACAATCCTCACGTCAATACGCGACTACGTTCAGTCGGCATTCGCTTTTTGAGTGACCCATCCGAGTCTAGCGATCAGATTAACGAAGATGACGTTGTCATTCTTCCTGCTTTTGGCGTAACCATCGAAGAACTTGAACGTTTAACTAATTCCGGTTGCACGCTGGTCGACACCACCTGCGGGTCAGTGTTAAATGTTTGGAAAAACGTAAGGCAGTACGCGCGAGATGGTTATACCGCAGTGATTCACGGCAAAGTCAAGCACGAAGAAACCCAAGCAACTGCGTCGCAAGCCCGCATTACCGACAATGGGCGATATGTAATCGTGCTGAATCGAGAAGAGGCTGTACTACTGTGTGATTACATTACCAGAGAAAAATCCCTTGACTCATTCTCCTCTTATTTTCGAAACGCTTGCTCTGCGGATTTTAACCCTAGTCAAGACTTGGTACGGGTTGGCCTGGCGAACCAAACAACCATGCTAATGTCGGAATCGCTCGAAATTGGTCAGCTAATACGCCGTGCAATGATTACGCGTTACGGGGAACAGAATATTGATAAACACTACCAGGCCTTCGACACTATCTGTAGCGCGACACAAGATCGCCAAGACGCAATGCAAATACTTCTTGATAGTGCCGACCTCGATCTAGCCATTGTCATCGGCGGCTATAACAGTAGTAATACCCGAAATCTTGCGAGAATCTGCGCCCGAAAGGTGCCCACGTACCATATCGCAGAGCCGACGTGCCTTACCTCAACATCAGAACTACGCCATCTTCCATCAGCGAGTTCCACTGGAGCCATTGTTGAGCAGGTCGCTCGGGATTGGCTTCCAAACTCGGGAAACCTATCTATCGGAGTAAGCGCCGGAGCATCAACGCCTGATAATATCGTTGGTCAGGTCATTTCTCGTCTTGCGGAACTCGCAAAAATCGAGTAACGGTAAACAAATCGCTCCAATGATTCGTAATACATAACAAATAGATACTACTCTCAGAAGAAAGCGGTAGGGCATTTAAAGTCCTCGTTCTAAATTCTAAGCCAGTCAAAGGACTTCGCTATGCGTAAATTCCGTTACCACGTCATGCTTATACTCGTTGCACTACTCATTACAGGCGCAGTGCAACCGCGCCCAGCTAGTGCAGCTCAAGGCTATCGATGGTGGGCAGCTGACGAAGTTAAAAAGGAATTAAACCTGACAACAACGCAAACAGAAGAAATCGAAACTATCTTTAAGTCTCTCAGACCAAAATTCAGAGAATTAATACAGGCGCTTGAAGAAGAAGAAGAAGAACTGGCCGATCTTATGCGTGCGATGCAATCAGAAGAATGGGAGATCGCCCTCCAGATCGACAAGGTCGAATCTGCGCGCAGCGCGCTCAGCAAAACTAGAACGCTAATGCTGTACCGTATGCGCAAGATATTAACAACCACTCAACTAGATGGATTACACGACTTGTGGGAGCGTCGTCGTTTTAAGGGCAACCCCAGAACGAGACATTGGCAATAGCATCGATAGTTCTCTTTTCCGTCTCGTCATTCGATAGGAAGCCTAGATGGTTAACCCCTTGGTATAGCAACACGACCTAGACGCTGGAGGTACCTTTCGTGGAAAAGCTTCAAAACAACCTATTCGCAGCATTTGTCTTAATAGCAACCATAACAACCGGTCAGGGAGCCAAGGCTCAGACCTTTAGTTCAGAGATCTCGCGTCTCGTCTCAAACGCTGAATATCGATTACAGACGAACGAAATGCCTCTAGCGCGCCGCTTTGAATTAAGCCTTGACGCTGCGATTGAACGAGCGCTTGACCGTAACCTCGATATCGCAGTCCAACGCATCAACCCCCTCGTCCAAGACTTAAGCATTGCCTCTGCTAACGCCGCGTTCTTGCCGCTCTTTCAAACCGGCTTCGGTCTTAATCGGGCGACCACACCGTCCCGAACTCAACTCGACGGCGGAAGATTATCGGGGTCGAATTCGATTATCACCAATCGTGGAAATTATGACGTCGGTATCGGTCAACAGTTGAAATGGGGCGGCGGTCAGTACAATGTCGGCTGGGACAGCAATCGGCTTGAGTCCACGAGTAGATTTTCGAGCTTCAATCCAAGTTACGGCGCCAACATGTCGCTTGGATACACCCAACCGTTGTTACGCGGCTTCAAAACTGACAATCAACGACGCCAACTAATTGTGTCTCAGATCAATCGAGATATTTCTGATATCGACCTTGAAGAAACTGTTGCGAATACACTTGCTGACGTTCGTTTGGCTTACTGGGATTTAGCATATGCTGTCGCCTCGGTAGGTGTGCAAGAACAAGCTCTCGAGCTAGCGGACCAGTTAGTACGCGATAACCAAGCACGAGTCGAGATTGGAACACTTGCCCCAATAGATGTAGTTCAAGCCCAGTCAGAAGCGGCATCTCGGCGGCAATTGCTTGCCCAGGCCGACCAGACCCGCCGCATGGCAGAACTCACCTTGAAACGCTTGCTCGTGGCTGGAACCAATGACGAACTTTGGGATGCCGAACTAGTGCCAAGCGACCAACCTTTCATCAGTCCCACACCTATCGATATTGAATCCGCAGTCCGGAGTGCACTGGATCGACGAACTGACATTAGTCGGATCAGAAGACAGCGTGACATTAATGACGTAACCGTCGACACGCTACGAAACAATACGCTGCCCTCATTAGACGTCGTGAGTCAGCTCCAATTAACCGGCCAAGGCGGCACACAATTAATCAATGCAGGCCTTGGTGGACCTACCGTTATAGAAATTCCAGGTGGTTATCGCGATGCTATCAATAGCATCGTCGACACGGACTTTCCGATCTGGAGTGTGGCACTTCAAATGAGTTATCCACTGGGGCAAAATACAGACAAGGCCGAATACGCTCGCGCCAGACTTCAACTTCAGCAAACCGAGGTCCAGATCCGTCAGATTGAGTTACAAATCGCGACCGAGGTAACAAATGCAGCACTACAAATTGACGCGATCCAAGAACGGATCGACGCCTCAATTGCGGCAAGAGAGCTTGCAGAAGAGCAACTACGAGCGGAAGAAAGTAAATTCGACGTTGGCCAGTCGACCAACTTTTTCGTAGTCCAAGCTCAACGCGATCTATCCACCGCGCAGGATACGGAACTACGAGCAATTCTTGACTACCAAAAAGCCCTTATTGAATTTGAAAGGGTTCAACGTACCTCGCTGGGCCGCGCGGGCATTGCCATCGTCGGAACCGGTGGTGCGGCTGTGCCGACAACCGGAAATGCACAATAACTGACAGAGATTAATACCATGAAAAAGATCTTGTTTGGTTGCATATTGCTTGTAGGTTGCATCCTCGTTTACTCCTACGTAACAAACGAAGCGGACGAATTCATTCCCGACATTGTAACCGTCGAGGTAACCGTTGGGGACATTGTGGATGCAGTAGGAGCAACGGGAACATTAGAAGCCGTCACAACCGTCCAGGTCGGGAGCCAAGTCTCAGGAATCATTCAAGACTTAAATGTCGATTTCAATTCAATCGTACGTGAAGGCGACGTGATTATGCGCCTAGATCCCGCAGTCTTTGAAACTCAAACTGAACAGGCACGAGCAAATCTGCTCAGAGCAGAAGCGGACGTCGAACGACTCCGTGTCACGGTCGATGACGCCGCCACACAATTGAAACGGGCGGAAGACTTATCATCTCGAGAACTAATCGCCGCAACAGAATTAGAAGCAGCGCAAGTTGCATTACGCTCAGCGGAAGCTCAAATTAAATCTGCTGAGGCACAAGTTGTTCAAGCGCGGGCGACACTCAGTCAGAATGAATTACACCTCGAACACACCGTAATCCGCTCCCCAATCGACGGAATTATCACTTCTCGATTGGTTGACGTCGGACAAACCGTCGCAGCGAGCTTGCAGGCGCCGGAACTGTTTGTGATTGCGGCCGACCTCACGAAAATGCGGGTCATCGCGAATATCGATGAATCCGATGTGGGCCGGATCCGTCCTAACCAACGGGTCACATTCACGGTAGATGCATTTCCCGGCGACGAATTCGAAGGAACGGTTTCCCAGATCAGACTAGAACCTGTCGTGCAACAAAATGTCGTCACATATGCCACGGTCATTGATGCGCCTAATGCGGAACTCAAGCTCAAACCTGGAATGACGGCGACTGTTTCGATCGAAATCGCACGCCGTAATGACGTGATTCGCATTCCAACAGCCGCGCTACGGTTTCGGCCTAGCCCAGCAATGTTCACCGCATTGAATCAGTCGCAGCCAGAGGGTTTGCAGGCGGCACCAACCGGACAGAATCAACGGCCTCAGATAAGTAATCCAGACCGGGTAGAAAGAATTTCCGCCGGCGACCCCACGCAACAACCAACCGAAACCACTAAACAAAATGAATTTGGAAATGGCCCGCCGTCACCGGAACAAAGACAGCAAATGAGAGAACGGTTGCAGTCAATGTCTCCGGAGGACCGAGAAGCCTTCATTCAACAAATGCGTGATCGTCGAGCGAAGGCACGGCAACAAACTCCCGCTACAAACAGACCTCGCCCAACAACAGGATCAGTCATACCCGCATCAGAGGCAGTCCCAGCAGTCGAACGAGGCGCGAGCACGATAGATGCCTTGTTCGCTCCAATTGAAATCGTCGAGACTACCGGACAAGTCTTTCTCTTAAATGACGGCGCTCTTTTGCTTGTACCTGTTGAATTAGGTGTGACTGATGGAACAAGCAGCGAATTGATAAACGGGTCGAACAAATCAATCACAGATGGCTCGCTGTTGGTGACGAACATAACGACAGCAGGCACATCGGATGCACGGGCGGTTGGACGAAGTAGCTCGCCACTCATTCCGCAGTTTCCATTTGGTCGTCGCTCAAACAACAGTTCAGGAAATCGTCGATAAGAGCCGTGATGCCTCTCATTTCTGTCAGTAACCTTACAAAGACCTACTCGATGGGAGATATCGAAGTGCGCGCACTGCGTGGCGTGAGTCTTGACATTGAGGCTGGAGAGTTCGTTGCAGTTACGGGACCTTCTGGATCCGGAAAGTCAACACTTATGCATATCCTCGGTTGCCTCGATCGTCCGACAAAAGGACGCTACACGCTAGAAGACAAAGATATCTCTGCCCTATCAAAAAACCAGCTCGCTCGAGTTAGGAACAATCAAATCGGCTTTGTATTTCAGGGATTCAACCTACTCGCGCGTACAACAGCACTCGACAATGTTGAGTTGCCGCTTCTCTACGGTAACGCTAGACACTCCTCGGCTGACCGACGAAAACAAGCCGAAAATATGCTCACGACCGTCGGACTTCATGACCGAATGCATCACTTCCCCAACCAACTATCTGGCGGCCAACAGCAACGTGTCGCCATTGCGCGAGCCCTCGTGAATAATCCATCGATCCTTCTGGCCGACGAACCGACCGGCAACCTTGATTCGCATACAAGTACCGAAGTCATGGATATCTTCCAGCAATTAAATAGGACCAAGAACATCACTGTCCTCCTGATTACTCATGAATCCGAGATTGCGGAGTACGGCAACCGGATTATCAGATTTCACGACGGCACTGTCGCATCAGACAATCGCAACCTGGACCAACGTATCGCGAAAAATGAAATCACAGAGAATACGCGCCAAGATGATGTTAACGTTGCGACAGACTCTACGAATTAACTGCTCAAGAAAGAGATAGCAGATGACCATCTTCATGGTGATACGCGTTGCCGTTAAAGCACTCGGTCGAAACAAGATGAGAACCAGCCTGACGATGTTGGGAATGATTATTGGCGTGGCAGCAGTCATCACCATGGTTGCGCTAGGCCGAGGTGCGCAGTCAGAAATTGAAGCCCAAGTGCAATCTGCTGGCACCAATATGATCACTGTACGCGCTGGAAATTACAGGAGGGGCGGGGTGAGCATGGGCATGGGCCAATCACCGCGATTGGACACGCGTGATGTGGCCGCTATCAGAGACCGGGTACCGGGCGCAGTTTATCTCGCGGCAGGCGTCCGAACTCGGGACCAAATTATTGCAGCGAACCAGAACTGGAATACCACGATTCAAGGAACAGACATCGAATATCCGCAGATTCGATCATGGCCGACAGATCTCGGCTCATTTTTCACACCAATACAGGTACAAAGTGCCGCGAAAGTCGCCGTTCTGGGATCCGTCGTCCGTGACCAGTTATTTGGGGAGGGCATCGACCCGGTCGGCTCACGGGTTCGAATTCGAAATCAGTCCTTTCAAATTATCGGGGTAATGGAGTCAAAGGGGGCGGGCCAGTTTGGTGAGGATCAAGATGACGTTGTCTTTATCCCCTACTCAACCGTTAACAAGAAACTACGGGGCCGTGATGGTACAAACATCTCTCAGATAGACGTCTCAGCTGAAAGTTCAGCTGCCATCAGTGTCGTTGCAGAGCAGATAGCCAACACCTTACGAGAAGAACACGCCCTGGGACCCGGTGAAGACGATGACTTTATGGTACGTACCCAGGAGGACCTGACTCGTATTCGCAGTCAAACGACACAGACAATGACAGGACTTCTGGCGAGCATCGCTGGTGTTTCTCTCATCGTTGGCGGAATTGGAATTATGAATATCATGCTCGTATCAGTAACCGAGCGAACACGAGAGATCGGCCTTCGCATGGCAGTTGGCGCAAGAAGTCAAGACGTTCTTCTGCAGTTTCTGGTTGAGGCCGTTGTCCTTAGCCTAGTCGGTGGCGTCGTCGGCGTAGGACTCGGATTCGGACTCTCAGAAAGCCTAACCAGATTTTTATCATGGCCAACGTCGATACCTGCAGATGCAATCGCAGTTGCAGTCGGATTCGCAGCCACGACTGGTATTTTCTTTGGCTTCTACCCTGCCCGAAAAGCAGCCCAGCTGGAACCGATAGACTCACTACGATTCGAATAACAACTCCGTTAGTAGTGGCGTCCTAACGTCGAAGTTATGGTAATTTGGCAAGTAAGTCAGCCATCGTTGCCCCGGTAACCGGATCGACCAAATCCGGTGCAAGTCCAACTAGCGGTTCGAGTACAAAACGTCGACGTCGAAAGCGCGGGTGAGGCACCTGGACATGTTCATTTTCAATCACACAGGATCCCATCAATATTAGGTCAAGATCCAACGTTCTTGGTGCGCCAACGTACGGGCGCACGCGGCCGTGCTCTTCCTCAATAGCGAGTAACACATTCATCAGTTTTTCGGGCAAAAGCGCCGTCACTCCGACAAACACGCCGTTCAGAAAGTCCGGTTGTGACTCGACTCCTTCCGCTCTCGTTTCTATAAAGGGGGACACCCGAGGACGCGTAAAGTACGTTTCTAAAGCAGACACCGCGGACGTAAGATGTTTCTGACGGTCTCCCTGATTACTGCCAAGACCGACAACCACGTTTCGTAATTTCGGTATTACGATTTCTGTTTTTCCTTGCACTCAATACACACACGAGTCCACGGAATCGCATTCAACCGAGCCGGTGCAATGTCTTCTCCACAATCGCGACATACTCCATAGGAGCCATCATCAAGCCGTACAAGCGCTTCTTCAATCGCCTGAAGAATCTTTGCATCAGTTTGTTTCAGTTTGAGTTGAATATGGACTTCGTTCGTTCCACTAGCCTGGTCAGCCATATCCCCTTGCCGGGTGTTGTTGTCCATTGTCGTGGTCAGTGATTTCCCCTTCTGCTCAGCGAGAATCTCAGCGCGTTTCCTCACTAAATTCTCTTTGTAGACCGTCTCGTTCATCAGATGGCTCCTCCCGAACTAGGGGCGAACGCGGGAGTGTAGCACGCGATTCTATATCGCTTCCACCTGGTCACTCTTAGTTGGAGAAACATCAGCAAAAAGCATCAATCATTCGGCTCTTAAGGTAAGAAGAGGCTTTTGGCGAAGCACGTCAATACTAGAAATCACACCGACGACAAGTACCATCATTGCGGTCACCACAACGCCCATACCAGTCGTCAGGGGGACCGGCAGCCAAGCGATCTCGAGTACCTCTCGAGTCAATGCCCACGTCAAAATCAACGCGCCTCCAGAACCAACAATTCCAGCAATTACGCCTAATAGGCCATACTCAAATACATACATCACCAAAAGACCGCTAGATTTTGCGCCAAGCGTCTTAAATACAGCACTTTCGTACAAGCGTTGAAACTTGGTCATTGCGACAGATCCCACAAGGATCAACATCCCCACACCCATTGCAATACTGCCGACGGCTGTTATCGCAACCGCAACATACTCAAGAACCCGACGAATATTGCGAATTACCTCGCTACCATCAATAACCGATACATTAGGAAATCGAGACACAACAACGCTCTGAAAGACACCTCTGTCTTCGCGCGAGGCAGGTCCCTGTAAAAAACTAATATATGAATGCGGCGCACCATCAAAGGTCCCAGGGCGAAACACGAACATAAAGCCTCCGGCTCGAGAATCGTCCCAATCGACCGTACGCACACTCGTTACTGGTGCCACGATCTCACGCCCCAAAACATTAACCGTGACCAAGTCACCAAGCTGGATCCCCCGCTCAACTAAATCGTCAACAA
>CAYFJM010000020.1:0-13798 GCA_964343415.1 uncultured Vicinamibacteraceae bacterium
AAACCGCCCGCCGCTGACATTCCAACAGCCGTCACCAGTCCGTCCACCATTTCGACCCACCCATCCTTAATCGGTGGCGATGTAATCGGCAGAACCCAGCGGGCATGATAGCGATTACAAATCACAGTGTTTGGGATGAAATAGTAGGCACAAACAGCGCCTAGTCCGATCGCGTTCTGGTAAGTTGTCGCTGTTTCCCAAATGCGCTTCGCGCGGAGTATCGATCAAGCTCTTCTGGCAAAGACGTATCTCCATCATCTCTTGCAACTGATAATTCCGTCATCCTTGGAATATTGCGAATACGAAATATCGGATCACCAAGCATTTCGTAATGCATATTTCGTCGCTTGGGTGTAAATCCGGCGTCTTCAATATTACGAACAATCTCGAGTTCATCCATGCAGTAGGACGCACCGGCCGCTCGCACGACATTCTCTTCGATCATCACACTTCCCATATCGTTGGCTCCATAGGCCAAACTGAGTTGGCCGACTTTTCCTCCCTGCGTAACCCATGAAGCCTGAATGTTGTCAACGTTATCGAGAACTAATCGTGCCAATGCCAGTGTTCTTAAATACTCGACCCCTGTCGCTTCAACTCCCTCAAGTTCCGTGTACAACGGTTGGTAGCTCCACGTAATAAATGCCGTAAAACCACTCGTCTCATCCTGTAAGTCCCGTATTCTCATCAAATGTTCGACACGTTCGTCGTGTCCTTCGACTGTGCCGTACATCATTGTCGCAGTACTACGGAGACCAGCTTTATGCGCGCAACGCATTACACTAAGCCACTCCTCTGTAGTTGCCTTACTGTAACAATTCAACTCTTGCCGAACCCAGTCGACAAGTATTTCGGCCCCACCACCAGGGATACTATCCAACCCAGAAGCAATTAACCGATCGACTACTTCCTTTATCGAAAGTTGGGACAATCGTGACAAATGAATTACTTCTGGTGGTGACAAGGCATGAAGCCTAAAATTTGGATATCTGAGCTTAACCGCACGAAACAAATCTTCATACCAATTCAAAGGTAAGTCGGGATTGTGACCACCCTGTAGCAGCAATTGCACACCACCAACAGCGATTGTTTCATCAATCTTCGCGAAGATTTCATCGAATCCAAGCACAAAACCATCACCCGAACCAACTTCCCGGTAAAATGCGCAAAAGTTACACTTCGCCACACAGATGTTCGTGTAATTCACATTGCGATCAATGATGTAACTAACGATGTGATTAGGATGCTTCTTGATACGCACCGAATCAGCTAAAAGGCCGAGTTCGTGGGTAGGAAGATCTCGATAAAGGGCCAAAGCTGACTCCTTGTCAAGACGTCCTCCATCTAGGGCCGTCCGTACAGCGGCATCAATTAGTGCCACATTCATTTCTCGTAGAATTGAAGAGAACCGGAATGCTGAAAAATTCCCATTTCGAGTGCCAACTCGAAGTAGCGCGTAATACCGCTTCGACAATCGTCTGTAAGCTCAAATTGAACATTCTTTTGCAAATACTCACGAGCAAGCTCTGCTTGATCCTCATCTTCTGGTCCAAACAGACCGGCGATTTCATCAAGCGACCGCATACCAGAATCTCTAGCATTTTCAAGCGCAGTAAGATGCTTATTACTAACAGCGCCTTCGCGTCCTGACCACACAGCCCAGACAAAGGGTAATCCCGTCATGGCCGTCCATTCTTCACCAAGATCAATTTTATCAAGATCAATCACTGTCTCATGCTCCGTAAAAAGAGCAGTGTCTCCAATTAACAACGCAGCGTCACAACGCTTCAACATCGAATCAAGGTCAGGCGCCATCGTGTGGAAATTTGGTTCGATATCAAACCACTCCGCGCACAAAATCCGAAGTAAAGTCGCCGCAGTCCTAGAACTCGTATCAACAGCAATCGAGCGAATAGCTTGCACCGGCCTGCTCGTAAACAAAGCTACCGACTCCACTGCACCGTGAGAGACAACTCCAATATCAGGGACCAAATAATAATTCGGTTTCCGGAGGTACTCTATGGTGGGTATAAGACCCAGATCGATTGATCGCTCGTGCAGCAGTGCCGCACATTTAGCAGGAACGTCAAACTCAATCGAAAAAAGATCTTTCTGGTCGTCAAGTCCATGTACTAAAGGACGTGCATTCAGATACTGTACCGCTCCGACACGGATAACACTCATCGTCTTTCTCTAGTAGTCCTAATTAATTTTTCAAGGGTTAATCGAAGTTATTTCGAATCGGCAGTTTCGTTGAACAGGTTCTAACGAAGCTGAATGGATATTATTCTTAATTTCCTCAAGCGGTCCACGTCTCCGATCGTTCTCCAGTGAATCGAACGGCGATACTCTATCTATATCATTGGCTCCGAACGCAAGCGCTACCTGAGCTAGCTTGGGCCCGTAAAGCCTCCAATCAACTTGAATCGACGGAATATTGTCGACCAGCACGCGTGCTAAGGCAACCCGATGTACATCTTTGTAACCAGTCGTAGGTTCTAAAGGCAGGTTCTTCGGTAATGGAGAAAACGCTTGAATGCCATAATCATGATTCCAGCCTTTAATACGATTCGTCGCAACATCAGCGGCCAAACCACTATTCTGCATCACCGCACTATTGATGGGTAAACCCGTTCCAACACAACGCTTTATCCAACTTACATCGATGTCACTATCGATACTCACTTCAGATACGCGCGCTAAACCACCTTGCTTTAGTTTCGACACTAAAAGCTCAAACCGTTCAGGTTCGCCAGCACAAAGTGACACTAGCTCCTCAAGTTTGAAGCCAGAAACCGGAACCCTTCCGGATAGTGAAACGATTCTCTGGACTTCCTGAATTGCATTATCAATCGAGTCCGGGCAGCCAACAATCCTCACCTCACCAGCAGTGTCTGGGACCGTCTGGCTATCAAGTTCTTCGCCTACGTCAACCTCAAGTACCCTGACAAAGGTGACCCTAGTGCCGGTCTCACACCGCCTCCGCTCATCCGCCAACGCACCAAGTCGAAGTAAATTGGTTGTCGACGAGAGCTCACAAATATCAAGATTGGAAAGTGGTTCTCCAGCATTAAGCTTTGCTGCAATCGAATCGAACCGTGATAAATCCGTCACGACACCCCACCAATTTTGGTTGAACGTCTAGTGTCCTCCATGGCCTGAGTAATGGCTTCTGCAACCACGAGTGCTTGACAACCGGCGAGACCAGTAACACCCGGCTCAATACCGCTACGCGCTGACTGCACAAAATCCCTAAGTTCACATTCGAGCGGCTCAACCTTTAACACTTCGACTGGGCCACCATGAACAGATGGACTACCATCACTGCCTTTAGACACTCGCCAAGCTTCCAACTGCTGCTCCGCATAATCAACAGTAACTAACGCATGTGGCTGAAAGACACGCAACTTCCTGACCTGTTCGCGACTAATTCGACTAGCCGTCAAATTCGCGATACAACCATTTTTGAAACGAAAGCGCACATTCGCAATATCAACACGGTCTGTTAATACCGGAATACCTACAGCTTCAAGAGACACAGGGTTTGATCCGACAAGCGATAGCACAATGTCGATATCATGAATCATGACATCAAAAACCACATCAATGTCGAGACTACGAGACTGAAAAGTCGAAAGCCGATGCACCTCTATGAATCCGGGTGAAGAAATCAATTCTCTTGCTGCCGCCACCGCCGGATTATGTCTCTCCGTATGGCCAACCGCCAAAGTAGCCCCGGAACTTTCAGCGGCTCGGAGAAGCACCGCCGCTTCAGATGACGACGAGGCGATCGGCTTTTCTACTAACACCGATACGCCAGCCTCAAGCAATGGCGCTGCAACCAAAACATGATCTTGAGTGGGCACCGCGACTATGACACCGTCGACTTGGCTAAGAACTGAACCGATATCTTCAATGACATCCGTTCCGGACTCTGAGGAAATACGTTGGGCTTGATCCCGATCAATATCAATCACGCCAATAAGGTCAACATCGTCCATAGCACTAAGAATTCGTGCATGGTGTCTTCCCAAATATCCGACACCAATTACTACTGCGCGAAATGAAGGTTTCATCAGTTGGATCCTGACTTTCCTGAGCGAAGACCACGCCCCACTATCGCAATATCCGCATGATTGGCAGCATCAAATACCTCATCCCCATCAAGAATAAGTGTTCGGCCGGCATCAATCGAAAGCGTAGAAGCACGAGCCTCACATAAAGCCTTAATGGTCGGCAGCCCAATAACCGGAACATCAAATCGCATGTCTTGATTGGGCTTAGCAACTTTGACAACCGTCACGCCAGGCCCAGCCAATCGAGACGCTCGTGCAATCACCTCATCTGTGCCTTCCATCGCCTCAACGGCCACCACAGCCCGGTTCTTAACAACGATCGTCTGTCCAATATCTAAACCAGCAATCGCATCAGCTACCGCGTACCCAAAATGTAAATCCTTCTCTTCGTCTGGAGTCGGACATCGCGTGGTCAAGGAACCTTCTTTAGCCAATAACGGTTCTAAAAACAGTGTCGAATCAATCAAGTCGATACCATTATCCTGTAAGACCTCAGCTACAGCAGAAATGAGTGCATCCGTATTTTTCGTTACTGCTTTTTGAAGAACAGACAGTGCAGCGAAATCAGGAACCACTGAAAATAATTTATTATGCTTGACTTGGCCGGCCATTAGGGCCTTTGTAATTCCTGCATCTTTAAGAATTGAAATACAACGACCCACCTGGCCCAGCGATACCCAATGAACATCAGAAGCCCGGCCGATAGCCGCAAATGACTCTAACTCCGGATACGCTTCATCCTTGATAGCAACAACGATGACGTCATGCCCGAGACTTTTAGCAGCTTCGAGAACGAGAAAGGGGAACTTGCCGTTACCAGCGATCAAGCCGATACGCATGAATCACGTTACAGCGATTAGTCTTCTACCCCTACAGGCTCAGCCTGCTTAGGCGGGCGACGTAAATTCACGCCACGTTTAGAAGTACGAATAAAGTCGACCAGATACCTTACCTCTGGCCCATCAAGATGAGACTCAGAGTCAATCCGGTCAAGCGCCTGACTCGTGTTAAGTTTAGATTGCAACAAATGCCGATAGGCTTGCTTGAGTCGCGCGATAGTTTCGGGCGAAAACCCACGTCGCTCAAGTCCAATTGTATTCACTCCGTACACGCGAGCCATTGCACGGCTCCCAACCGTCTTTCCATACGGCAGCGCATCCATCGTGACGACAGAATAACCACCGATATACGCCTCTCTTCCAACACGGCAGAACTGGTGCACTGCCGAAAACGCTCCGATAGTAGCACCATCTTCCACAACGACATGACCAGCTAAAGTCCCACTGTTAGCAAAGATCGTCTTATTGCCTACGATACAGTCATGAGCAACATGCGCGTAAGCCATAAGTAAGTTGTCATCTCCAATTCGTGTCACTCCACCACCACCCGCTGTACCACAATGAATGGTCACGCCTTCTCTAAAAACATTCCCACTACCAACCACCAATCGAGTCTTTTCCCCATGATACTTAGTATCTTGCGGAATTAAACCAACCGAGGCAAATGGAAAAATCTCGCAGTTATCTCCTATTTCTGTATCACCATCAATTACAGCTGATGCGCCGACTCTGCAGTACCGACCAATCTTAACGTCTGGACCAACAATCGCGTGTCGAGCAACAACTGTCCCTTCTCCTATCACCGCATCTGGGTGAACTTTAGCCGTTGCATCAATATGAGTTGAGTCTTCTAAGGCAAGTCTCAATTCAGCTTCGGCGACGGTTTGACCAGCAACGGTCGCAACTCCGTGGCTAATGGAGACCCCATCCAACTCCCCCTTAAGAGTGACTTCGAGAGACAAGCGGTCACCTGGAACTACCTGCCTACGAAACTTCGCATTATCGACTCCTTTAAGCAAAGCCCTAGCAGTTGGAAGATCTTTTGTGTCATCAAGTAAAAGAAGCGTAGCGACTTGAACTAACGCTTCAATCATCATGACTCCCGGCATCAGTGGAGACCCCGGGAAGTGCCCCTGAAAATACTCCTCATTTACTGTTACATTCTTTACCACAGCAATACGGTGACCTGGCTCGTGATCAACGATGCTATCGATGAGTAAGGAAGGGTACCGGTATGTCAGCCGGTCCAAGATCAGAGGAATATCGAGAGACACCAGGCTATAAACACTCTTGTGTGAAATTAAATGACCAGAAAACTAATCTTATAAGTGCTCAAGGGGTTGATGGTTCGGAATTTAATTTATCAATCACAGCCTGGGTCAAATCCAAAGAACGGTTCGCCCATATGACACCAGGACCAACAGCCATCAAAAAATCAAGGCCTTTTTCGGTAGCGACCTCATCAATTGCGGGACTCAACAAAGTCTCAAATTCAATCTGTAATTCTTGCTGGAGTGCTTCTATTTCACCTTGCGCATCCTGCTGTACTCGCTCCATTTCGGCTTGCGCATCCTGCGTTTGCCGTTGCATATCCAACTGCATCCGAGAAATCTCGCGCTGCAAGTTAATCCTTGCCTCGCCACTCATAACCGATTCACCTTGAGCGAGTTTCTGCTGAGAGTCCTGCAACGCTTGATTAGAAGCCTGTAACTCAGCCTGCAATTCAGTATTGCGACTTTCGATCTCTGCAATCTTTTCATCGGTTAGTTCTTGAACTCTCGCATTTGATGCCTGTCCCTCAGCTGACCCTGCCAACACGCGTTGCAAATCAACATATCCGATGCGAGCACCTGCCGGAAACGGAAGTGTCGCAGGCGCAGCAACCGGTTCATCTTGCGCAAACACTGGTGCTGTGCCCAGAAGTAATACCGTAATCACCGCTATCACGCTTAATGTGCCAGATCTCATCACACCTTATTCCTTAATGTAACCCTTTTGTTAAACGTTTATAAATGCTCTGATCTCGATTTGATCTTACGCCATCAGAACGTAGAGCCCATCGAAAAACGGAACCCGTGTCTTTCTTGCTCGTATAAACGATCGTTAAATACCCCATCCAGTTGCGGGTTGTAGTAATAAATCAAACGAAATGGAACATTCAACATCGGCATGAAAATACGAAGTTCAAGGCCAGTCGAGGTCTTGAAATCATTCATCATGAACTGGCTACCCCAATTCTGAACCTGCCCCGCATCGTAGAACGTTATAAGGCGAACAGGTCCACCCAGTAAAAACTGATATTCCGCATTGAAGAGAACGCTCTTATTGCCACCAAGAACCATACGCCCTTGATACGAGTACGGGTTAACCATACCCGGATTCACATCCGCCATAGTTGGACCAATTCGCCGAATGTCAAACCCTCGAACTGAATATTCGCCGCCCAGCCATAAACGCTCAAATACTGGAATAGAGTCCGGGTTACCACTCATGATGTACGACAGTTGAGCATGAACACCAAAAATCGTATTGGCCAAATGAGGTGTCCACCATGTTGATTCCAATGTAGGTTTAACAAAACGAGTGTTGCCACCAGCTCCGGCCAACTCAACTCGCGCTGCCAACGTTGTTCCCTGCGTTGGGAAAATGGGATGATCTACTGTGTCATAACGTATTTGCGGTATAACCTTACTAATAATCCTTTTACCTCCAACTCCTAGTAGCAACGCATCCGATAGAAAAGGATTGTAGGCTAACAATTCAGGATTAGTACCCAAAAATGGGTTAATGTCACTCACTCGAGACTCATCAAGGCTATAGCCAAGATAAACCCTCGTAAAATACGAAATCGGAAAGCCAGCTGTAACCGATGTCCCCGTCGTTTCTTCTGTGAAACTTCCAATCCACTCCATCTTCCGCGAGTAGACTTGAGAACCAATCGAGATCGGCCGTCCGAAATTAAAAGGTCTCGTAAATGAAACTGAGTGATTTCTAGAACGTGACCCACTCATCAAATTAACACCGAGTGTTTCACCACGCCCCATGAAGTTCGATGTTGAAAATGAAATTTGACCAAAAAATCCATCATACTGCGATACACCAGCACCAAACGTCAGTTGATTTAGATTCGCCTCGCTTAATGCGATCGTGACATTGACTTCATTTTCTACTTCATCATTTTTTTCAACATTTACGGCCGTATCATCAAGCGGTTCGAAAAACCCAAGCTGATTCAAACGCCGAACGCTATATTTCAATGCTTCGGTATTGAAGACGGCATTCTCAACAATCTGCAACTCTCGGCGTATTACTTCGTCGTGAGTAGTACTGTTGCCCGTAAACTCAATCCTATTAACAAAAAACTGCTCGCCTTCTTGCACTCGAATTGTGACATCCACAACCGGCGCACCGTCGATTCGAGCCGGTCGAATTTCGGCGATCTCACGCTCAGAGCCTTCATCAACAACCGCGTGCGCCTCCCTATTACCGTCTCCGTTGTCTGAAACAGTACTGGCATCAACAACTGACTGGTTCTCTGTCGCAAGTTCATCGAACTCATCGGAATAAACAACCTGATCCTCCGTTCGAGGGCTCAAGTCCGGAGCCAGAGTCATTTCATAGTAGCCAAGCGAACCATACAATTCTCTCGCATCATCAAAACCTTTTCGAACATCACCTTCACTATAAAAGTCTCCAGAGTCAATGTTGTCAAAAATATCTCGAAGGCCCTCTTCTAGAAGAATTTCATTGCCAGCAAAGTTCAAGTCACCGATACGATAGCGTTCACCCTCGTCAATCGGCACTCGTAACGTCATACCCCTCGTTTCACCATCCTCTGACTCTTCTAGATATTCGATAATCGGTTGTCCGACTTGCGCCTCTATGTACCCCTCATCCCTGTAGTAGGCCTCAATAGCCTCGGCATCTTCCTCATACTCTTCAGGTTTATAAGTTCCTCTACCAGTCATCCAAGACAGCCAGTAACGCTCTTTGACCTTTTTCATCTTCTTTTTCAAGGTCGAATCGGCCATATCAGAATTACCAAGAAAATCGATCGTGTGCACCTGTACCTTCGGTCCCTCATCCATCTCAAATGTCAGGCTAACAAGCTTTGGTCCGCCTGCTACAGGTTCAATAGTGTGGTCAATCTCCGCAAACGCGTAGCCTTTGGCAGCAAACATATTGGTCAACAAGAATTTCACACGCCGAATCGTGCCAGGGTCGATGAAAGAATCAAGTCGCATCGAAATACCCTGTTCCTCAAGATTTAAATTAATATCTTCAACCTTGAGTTCATCTGAGCCTATATAGCTAACAATCTTGACCCGCTCTCTCTCTTCGAGATTAAAAATAATTCTCTTCGCAGGAACACCGTTAGAGTAAGGCTCATCAACAATTTCAATCCATAGATCACTGAGAAATCCTGTGTCCCACAATCTCTGATGGTCATCAAGAATAATTTGCTCTGTCGCTTCAGAATACGGAACCCACTTACCCTGAGACGGCAAACTAATGTGGTCCTTAATTTCCATGTAGTACAAGTAGGTGTCATAGTCGACACCGCCGACATTCCCTTGGGTCGGAAAACGTAACTCCACCTGCTTAAGTAGGACAGGAGAACCTTCTGGCGGTAATGCTTGAGTTGCAGGCTGTGCCGCGGGTTCGGAAGCGCCAAAAATCGATGGTGTTTGCTGAGCGCTAACACCAGATAAACTAGCCAAAAAGCATAATCCGACCAACCAAGCCTTTTGGAACCGGTAGAACCAACTCAACACCGTGATGAAATTCCTGTGAAATAACATCGAATTCTCTATTCCTAAACGAACTCTACAGAACAGATCAGCTCTTACCATAACGAACACAAGGACTTTCCACCACTCCGATGATGGACCTATAGTCTTTATTTTACGGGATTTTTGATGCGGAGAGCCAGACCCCTTAAACTGCAGTAAAAAAATCAAAAACGCCGTCTAGACGAGACTGCTTCCCTCCAGCTCTCGATCAGCTGCACGGTACGAAACAACACCCGCTTCTAAGTAAACCTCTACTTCTCCCGACTCGAGCCGTCCTCGGATTAACTCTTCAGACAATGGGTCCTCTATATAACGCTGAATCGCTCGTCGCAAAGGCCTGGCGCCATAAGATCGATCTTTACAAGTAACCTCAATAATCCAGTCAACCACTTCTGGAGTAAGTCGAATAGATAGTGCCCGGTCCACAAGGTTCTGATTAAGTTGCTCGATGAGCATAGCCATGATTTCCCGAAGATCGCCGTCCGTTAACGCCTCGAAAACGATAATTTCGTCAACACGATTAATAAACTCTGGATTAAAAGTCCTCTTGACCTCTCCAAGGACCATCTCGGAAACATTTCTTTGAATATCACTAGCTTCAGATGATTGGAAGCCAACCGAGGTCTTCTTTTCGATATACCGCGCACCGATATTAGACGTCATGATAATGATGGTGTTCTTAAAATTAACTTTATTGCCAAGGCCATCCGTTAAATGACCATCTTCAAACACTTGCAACAAGATGTTAAAAAGATCAGGGTGTGCTTTTTCTATTTCATCAAGTAGCACAACTGAATATGGGTGCCGTTTAATCTTTTCTGTTAATTGTCCACCCTCTTCATATCCAACGTACCCTGGCGGAGAACCGATCAATTTTGAAACAGAATGCTTCTCCATGTACTCCGACATATCGAATCGAACCAAAGATGTATCGCTACCGAACAAAAAATTCGCTAAAGCCCGAGCCAATTCAGTCTTACCTACACCTGTAGGACCAAGGAATACAAAGCTTCCGACCGGCCGATCTGGTGATTTGAGACCAGCCCGGGAACGGCGAATCGCCCTCGACAGTGCCGATATCGCAAGTCGTTGGCTGATTACTCGCTTATGGAGCGCGTCCTCCATATTAAGTAACTTTGTACTTTCATCTTGGTTGATAGACGCCAAAGGGACTCCGGTCCATTTGGAAACAACTTCGTCGATATCCTGCTTAGAAACCGCTACTTTATCTCCACCATTCTTAACATCGAATTTCTCTCGAATGAATTCCAAGTTTTCCCGAGCAAGAACCTCCTGCTCGCGAAAAAACTTCGCACGCTCGTAATCCTTCTGTGCAGTTGCGTTTTCCATTTGCTCTACAGCTACCGTAATACTCTTATTGACTTCCCCGAACTCCTCCTGCCGCCCCGCCTCTCGCAACTTCGCCCTAGCACCGGCCTCGTCCACAAGGTCAATTGCCTTATCCGGTAAAAATCGATCTGTAATATATCTACTCGATTGATAAACTGCTGCCTCTACAGCCTCATCGTCATAGGCAACATGGTGGAAATTTTCGTATTTTTCTTTAACACCATTAAGAATCTCTAATGATTCCTTTTCGGAAGGTGGTTCGACTTTGATCGCCTGAAATCGACGCTCCAAAGAACGATCTTTCTCTATGTATTTTCTAAAGTCTGAGGGAGTCGTCGCACCAACACATCGTATCTCCCCACGCGACAGGGCAGGCTTTAAAATATTAGCTGCATCCAGAGAACCTTCAGCTGACCCAGCACCAACGAGAGTGTGCAACTCATCGATGAATACAATAATGTTCGGGTTTTCAATCAGCTCTTTCATTATCGCTTTAAGCCGTTCCTCGAACTGACCGCGGTATTTCGTCCCCGCAACAATCAGTGAAATATCTAGTGCCAAAAATCGTTTATCGGAAAGAAAATGGGGAGCCTTCCCATCAGCTACTCGCTGCGCCAACCCCTCAACGATAGCGGTTTTTCCGACACCCGGTTCTCCTATCAAAACAGCATTGTTTTTTGAACGTCTGCACAACACTTGTTGAATTCGTTCTAACTCCAAAGAACGACCAATTAGCGGGTCAAGTTTCTTTTTAGCCGCAGCATCGGACAAGTTGCGACTAAACTCCAGTAATAATGGCGTCTCCTTCACACGATTAACAGTCGTCTTCTCGTTGAGAAGTTGCACAATATCTTCGCGAACCGTATTCAATCGCATGCTCTTTTCAGAAAGAACCACCGCTGCCACTGAACGCTCTTCACGTAAAATACCGAGCAATAAATGCTCCGTGCCAATGTAGTTATGGAGTAATCGGTCAGCCTCTTCAGCTGCAAACTGCAAGACTCTTTTTGTTTCCGTACTGAATGGAATCTCAACAGAGCTAGATAGTTTTTCCCTAAATACTGTTCGCCCCTCAATTTCCTTTCGGATATTCTCCAAAGAAAGATGTGAGCGAGAAAAAATACGACTCGTCAGCCCTTTACCTTCACGAATAAGGCCGAGCAAGAGGTGCTCTGTCTCTATCGAAATACTTCCAAGCTGGCTAGCCTCATAACGGGCAAAAAACAATACACGCCGCGCACGTTCCGTGTATCGCTCAAACATTTACCATACCCGTAGCTTTAATACCCGGATCTTTACCTGCATGCGTTCCAGTTGCCGATTATAAGGTACTCTGGCCGAGCTCAACTAGAACTGATCGTCAAGCTCTTCGAAAGTCACTTAGCATAAGCAAGATTAGCCACTATCGGTGCTCTACGAAAGGCAAAGCCTACCATTGATAAGTCGAAAGATACGATCGCACGCAGAAGCGAGTTGAGAATTGTGCGTAGCAATGACGGACGTTAAGCCGTGCACTTCATGCATTTCTCGTAGTAATTCATGCAATTTTTTTCCAGTAACTTCGTCAAGATCCCCTGTTGGCTCGTCTGCCAATAGTAGCGCTGGTTTCATTACAAGCGCTCGCGCAACCGCAACGCGTTGCTGCTCACCACCTGATAGCATCCCTGGTCGATGATGTAAACGGTCACTAAGTCCAACCCCTGCTAATAAATCCGTAGCACGCTCTCCTGTTTCTCGAGAAGAAATACCCGCAATACGCATAGGCATTTCCACATTCTCCAAAGCTGAAAATTCTGGAAGTAAATGGTGAAACTGAAATACGAAACCAACATTTCTGTTACGGAACTGAACGACTGCATCATCGTCAAGCTCTGAAATACTAATGTCCCCTAGTTGAACTAAGCCGCTCTGAGCACGATCAAGCCCACCCAAAAGATGCAGCAATGTGCTTTTTCCAACACCAGACGCACCAACTACTGCCACCATCTCACCGTGGTGAACATCAAGATCTAAGTTGCAAATTACTGGTAGTTGCTTTCCTCCGACCGAATAAGATTTTGCAAGCCCACTTACTTTGAGAAATGACATAGATTGCAATACCCTGCATCATTGGAAACGTAACGCCTCTGCAGGGTCAACTCGACCAGCGTGGCGTGACGGATATATCGTTGCAAAAAGGCACACCAAAAGTGCAGAGACCACGACAACTAAAAAATCGATAGGATCAACAACAAAAGGAACGTACGGAATTTGGTACGCATCTGGCGGCATTCGAATGACGCGATAATGGTCCATCATTGTCGCAATTAGATACCCTGCTGCTGCACCAACAACGGTACCAACAACTCCGATAATCGCACCTTGAAACATGAATATTTGGCGTACACTCAGAACCCTAGCCCCCATCGTCTTGAGAATTGCTATGTCTCGACTTTTCTCCATCACAAGCATCACGAGCGAAGCCACGATGTGAAGAGCTGCAACGAGCATAATGAGACCCAAAGCAATAGAAATTGCCATCTTTTCAAGCCACAGAGCTGAATACAGTGAACGGTTGAGTTGCGTCCAATCGTCGGTCACATACTCGACACCAAGTAATTCTGGAATCTTCTTAGACACATCTCGTGACGCATAAATATCATCGATTTTCAGTTCCATCATATCGATACGGTCTTGCCGGAAAATATGCTTTGCCAGGTTAATCGATACGTAGCCATAGCTAGTGTCGTACTCATAAAGT
>CAYFJM010000021.1:0-13722 GCA_964343415.1 uncultured Vicinamibacteraceae bacterium
CCAACACTTGTCGGTACGGCGATGATCGGCGCACGTACCATTCCGCCGATGACGCTAGGCAAGGCACCTTCTAGTCCGGCGACCACAATGAGTACTCGTGCTGCATCGAGCCGTTCGTGCTCGCATAGAAGACGCTGTAAACCTGCTACCCCGACGTCATAAATAGTATCGACATCATTTCCAAGGATTTCGGCGGTGACTCGGGCTTCTTCTGCGACGGGAAGGTCAGAAGTTCCAGCTGTAGCAATTCCGATAACGCCTTTGCCTTTTTTTGTCGTCTTTCCAGGCTTGGTAATTGTTCTGGCAGTCTCGTGAAATTTTGCATCTGGGACTACCTGCTGAACCGCAAGGAAGTCCTGATGCGTCGCGCGAGTGACCAGAAGCGTTGTATTGCTCGCGACAAGACGCTCTGCGATTGCTGCTATTTGTTCGGGTGTTTTACCGGATCCAAAGACAACCTCTGGCAGTCCTTGTCGTGCAACTCGATGATGGTCGACCCGGGCAAATCCAAGGTCCTCAAAGGGCGCGCGACGAACTATCGTAAGAATGTCCGCTTCGGCATCCTCGATTTTGAGAGTACCTGCTTTCAATTCTGCCAGGATCGTTCGAATTTCGTCGCTACTCATTTAACTGAAGTTACTGACCGTAGCATAACGGCCGTTGACTAACTACAGCCAGGATTGTACCGTCGCCGCCAGATATGTTTCTGGTCAGTCTCTATTATCTACTGCTAGCTTGTTTGAGCATATATGGGGTACACCGAGGTGTCCTCCTATACTTTTACGCTACTGGCAGTAATAAATCCCATTTTATATTGTCACGTAATTCGTCTCACAAGCGTGGGTGTGGTCGACGGGTCACAGTTCAACTGCCGATATTTAATGAGCGCTTCGTAGTCGAGGGCGCGATCGATGCACTGTCACGCTTGAGGTATCCACGCGAACTTTTTGAAATTCAAATTCTCGATGATTCGACGGACGAAACTTCGAATATTGCGCAGGCAGCGGTTGAACGCTGGCAAAGCAGAGGTATTTCGATTCAATATCGGCATCGTGCAACTCGAACAGGATTTAAAGCCGGGGCCCTAGCCGAAGGCCTCGTAGAAGCTAAAGGAGATCTTATAGCTGTGTTCGATGCGGATTTCTCGCCGCGCCCTGATTTTCTCCAAAAAGTTATTGGGGTTTTCGATGATCCCAGTATTGGAATGGTACAGGCGAGATGGGATCATAATAATCGTGGACATTCGTTACTTACCCGTTTGCAGGCATTATTTCTTGATGGTCATTTTGTTTTGGAGCATGGGGCGAGATTTCGTAGTGGCTGCTTCTTTAACTTTAATGGAACTGCTGGTGTCTGGCGAAGAGCGGCGATTGAGTCAGCCGGTGGTTGGCAGTCGGATACGCTGACCGAAGATCTCGACTTGAGTTATCGCGCACAACTAGCTGGTTGGAAGTTTATGTTCATGCCCGACGTGGCAGTGCCAGCTGAGCTTCCGACTCATATGACGGCTTTTAAATCTCAACAACACCGTTGGGCAAAAGGCTCGATTCAAACGTGTCTTAAGGTCTTGCCCATTATGTTGCGCTCATCTTTGTCTTGGCGAATAAAGGCCGAAGCGTGTTTTCACTTAGCCGCTAATTTTAATTATCTCTTGCTTGTACCGTTTTGCGTTTTATTGGTTCCGGTGATGATCGTGCGTTCTTATTTTGGTGTCGCGAGTGGTTTAGCGCTTGTTGATTATTTATTTCTAAGTACGGCCATTTTGTCGGTTACGAATTTCTATTTTGTAAGTCAACGAGAATTGACCTCGAACTGGTTTCGAAGATGCATGGATATTCCAGCATTGATTGCTCTTAGCCTCGGGTTAAGCGTTAATAATGCAGCGGCTGTTATGGAAGCGCTGACTGGACGAACAGGTGACTTTATTCGAACTCCTAAGTATGGCAAAGACGCTATCGGACGTTGTACACCGGGGTATGGGAACGTTGTTTCTCGGCTGGTATGGGTGGAGATCGGATTCGCGGTGTATTTTACAGGGGCAGTGATTTTCGCGATTGCTGTTGGACTTTATATGGCAGTACCGTTCTTGGCTTTGTTCCAATTTGGATTTATATATGCGAGTGCTGCCTCGTTGACAAAACAATCAGCAAGCGAGGGTGCATTCCCGTCAAACTCATCGTCCCGCTTGTTTGCGACTGACGAGGGGAAATAGCACTTATGGCGACAGGCATAAAATCAAACGCAGGCCTTGAGGGTGTTGTTGCAACATCGTCAGCTATCTGTTACATCGATGGTGAGCGGGGTGTGCTGACATACGCTGGTTACGACATTCATGAATTGGCGAGAAGTGCGACTTTTGAGGAGGTCTGCTTTCTGCTCTGGCATAGACGTCTTCCAACGCGAAGTGAACTGGGAGATCTTCAAACTGAGCTTGCCTCAACGAGACAATTACCGGAAGCAATTCTTAGGTTGTGTCGCATACTGCCTGCAGGAAATTCGATGGCTACTCTTAGAACTTTGGTATCTGCTCTATCTCATTATGATTCGGAGCAGGATGCGGTATCTGAGTCAGCAGCCTACAGGAAGGCAGTACGTTTGACGGCTCAGGTCGGTAGCCTTGTTGCAACCTATGGTCGCATTAGTGCGGGTGGTGGTCCCATAGATCCAGATCCTGCGTTAGGTCACGCTGCAAACTTTCTACTTATGCTCAATGGGGAGAGGCCTTCTGAGCTAGAAATTCGAGCACTTGACATTGCTTTGATACTGCATGCCGACCATGAACTTAATGCATCAACATTTGCAGCGCGCGTTACAGCAGCGACGCTGAGTGATATGCATTCCGCAGTTGTCGCTGGCGTTGGCGCTTTAAAGGGACCTTTGCATGGCGGTGCCAATGCAGAAGTAATGAAATTATTGCTGTCTATTGGTGAGACCGCTGATGATTCTGACGTTGATCAAACTATAAGAGACATGCTTGAAAAGCAAATGAAGGTACCCGGTTTTGGCCACCGAGTTTATCGAACAGAGGATCCGAGAGCAACGCACCTACGTCAAATGTCGAAACAAATAGGTGAGCGTTCCGCGAATACTCGTTGGTTTGAAATGTCTAGACGGATCGAATCGATCATGAAGGAAGAAAAGCAAATTGATGCCAATGTTGATTTCTATTCTGCTTCAACATATTACATGCTTGGGATTGCGATCGATTTATTCACACCGCTGTTTGCAGTAAGTCGAATTTCAGGATGGACGGCCCATATTCTTGAACAATATGAGAATAATCGGCTTATTCGGCCTCGAGCGGAATACACCGGCCCTGTGTATCCACAGAAATTTGTCCCCCTTGATGATCGGTAGGTATTTAAATAGCTCTTATATAATTGAGGTGTCTCACCTCGGCACTAATGCATCACAACCGTATACGGAACTTTTCCATCATCGCACATATTGATCACGGGAAATCTACGCTTGCTGACCGATTTCTTGAGGTAACGGGTGCACTACGTCCTCGCGAAATGGAAGCACAAGTTTTGGACAGCATGGATTTGGAACGAGAGCGAGGCATTACCATCAAGGCGCAGTCTGTTCGTTTGTCGTATACAGCACAGGATGGACAAGACTACGTACTCAACCTGATAGATACGCCAGGCCACGTTGACTTCTCATATGAGGTAACGCGGTCACTTGCTGCATGCGAGGGGGCGTTACTACTAGTAGATGCTTCGCAAGGGGTAGAGGCGCAAACGGTTGCAAACGCATATTTGGCGGTTGATCACAATCTTGAAATTATTCCGGTCATAAATAAGGTTGATTTGCCTGGCGCTCAGCCTGAGGAAACAGCTCTCCAAATTGAAGAACTGGTAGGTCTCGATTCGACACAAGCATTATTGGCTAGCGCAAAGGAAGGGCGAGGCACGCAAGATATTCTTGAAGCGGTGGTAAATAGACTGCCTCCGCCCGCTGGAGATCCAGATGCGCCGCTCAAGGCGCTAATTTTTGATTCGTGGTACGACTCTTATCGCGGCGTTGTAGTGTTAGTTCGGATGGTTGACGGCGTTATGAGACCAGGAATGAAGATTCGACTTGTGGCTGCAGCTCAAGAGTATGAAGTCGAGCAAGTCGGGGTGTTTGTCCCCAAGCCGGAGGTCGCCGATGCGTTGGGGGTTGGTGAGGTGGGTTTTGTCATCGCAAATATTAAGAATGTTGCGGATGCCAAAATTGGTGACACTGTAACAGAAGTTAAACGGCGCACCACTACCCCTTTTCCTGGTTTTCAAGAAATGAAGCCAATGGTGTTCGCCGGACTTTATCCCGTGGAGAGTCATCAGTATACAGAGCTTCGTGAAGCATTAGAGAAACTGCGACTCAACGATGCGGCCTTATTCTTTGAGCCGGAGACATCTGCTGCTCTTGGGTTTGGTTTTCGTTGTGGGTTTCTCGGTTTACTCCACATGGAGATCGTTCAAGAGCGACTGGAACGAGAGTTTGATATGGAGTTGGTTACAACGGCGCCTGGGGTGCTCTATCGTGTAACTACTATTGATGGCGACACGTTCGAGGTTGACAGTCCTGCCAAATTACCGGATGCAGGAAGTATTCAGCGGATTGAAGAACCTGTTATTACGGCGATGATTTTGACACCTGCTGAACAGGTTGGAGGAATTTTGCAGTTGTGCCAAGAAAAACGAGGTATCCAGAAGAACTTGGAGTACCACGCGTCTCATCGAGTCATGATTTCTTATGAACTTCCTTTTAATGAAGTTGTCTTAGATTTTTATGATCGTCTAAAAACAATCTCTCGTGGTTATGCCTCACTTGATTATCACGTTAGTGGATATTGGGAATCACCTCTGGTCAAACTCGATCTTGTGGTCAATGGTGATCCGGTGGATGCCTTATCGATTATTGTCCATCGTGATTCTGCCTATACTCGGGGGCGCACACTCGCTCGGAAGATGAGAGAATTAATTCCAAGACAGATGTTTGAGGTTGCCATACAGGCAGCTATTGGTACGCGGATTGTTGCTCGGGAAAGTGTCAAAGCACTTCGTAAGAATGTACTTGCTAAGTGCTATGGTGGGGATATCAGCCGAAAGCGAAAATTACTGGAGAAACAGAAAGAGGGTAAGAGACGGATGAAACGTGTCGGGAGCGTCGAAATTCCTCAAGAGGCATTCTTGGCAGTACTTAAGGTTGGTGATGACTAAAGTTCGGCAATCTCCGCCGTCATTTCGTAAGTCGACGGCACGTGAATATTTTGAATCGATCGTCATTGCTGTAATTCTCGCACTCTTTATACGTACGTGGGTTGTGCAAGCTTTTAAGATTCCGACTGGTTCGATGGAACATAATCTGTTGGTAGGAGATCACCTGCTTGTAAATAAGGCTGTGTTTTCTTCGATGGCCTTTGATGCAGAGGTGGGTGTACTTCCAACTGGTTCTGTCGATCGAGGAGACATAATAGTGTTTAAGTTTCCTCTTGATCCTGAACGGGATTTCATCAAGCGGGTGATTGGTTTGCCGGGGGAAAAGGTCGAACTTCGTAATAAGACGGTCTATATTAATGACGAACCTCTTGCGGAACCGTACCTTCCATCGCACATGACTCGTCTTGTGCCTGGGGCTGTTGCTGTGGCCCAACGGGACAATCATGGACCGACCACTGTGCCTGATGGACATTACTTTATGATGGGGGATAACCGTGATAACTCGGAAGACAGTCGGTACTGGGGTACCTTGCCTCACGATCACATTAAGGGAAAAGCGGTTGTTGTCTACTGGTCTTATGATGCCGGTGATCCGCAAATAATTTTTGATACTGGAATAGGCGCTACAGCGAGACGGTTAGCTTCAAGCGTTGTAAGTGTTTTCACTCAAACCCGGTGGGAACGAATGTTTCAGGGGATTCGCTAGATCGGGACTACTGAAACTTTGTGGTATTACCGTTTGAACTTGTGAACGGACCCGACTTCCTGTTTGGGTTACTGCACAAGTCCTAATCGGCACCGTGTTGATGTGTTGCTGTTACTTACCGCGTTTCCCAAATAATGCGGTTCCGACACGTACCATTGTTGATCCTTCTTGGATGGCGACTTCAAAATCGTGGCTCATTCCCATCGACAGTTCCCTAAGAGAATCTTCGTCAAAACCTTCTAGACTTAGGGTGTCTCTGATGTCTCGAAGCTTTTGAAAATAGGGGCGGGTTTCTTCGGTATCGCTGTTCCACGGTGGCACGATCATAAGGCCTCGTACTTTAAGAGCACTGCAACGCATTCCTGTTTCGAAAAGAAACCGAAGTTTGTCTACGGTTGCACCATGTTTAGTAGCTTCACCGGCAAGATCGACTTGGATGAGGACTTGTGGGGTCTTGCCAAGTTCTGAGCTCACGTCGTCGAGTTTCTTGAGCAGTTTTTCGCTGTCCACGGAGTGGATCCAGTCAAAGTAGGTCACGGCAGTACGTGCTTTGTTTGATTGTAAGTGCCCGATGAAGTGCCATGTAATTGGTAATGAGGGTAATTGTTCTTTTTTTGTGATGGCTTCTTGTATTCGATTTTCTCCGAAGTTTGTCAGTCCTAAATCGAATCCCATATTTGTGTAGGAAGCAGGGAAAGTTTTTGCGACTGAGATCAATTGAATGTGTTTTGCATCGCGTTTGCAGGACAAGGCCGCTCTAATAATTCGACTCTCGACTGACCGGACGTTGTGTTTTAGTACGGCAAGTGAGATGTGCGTCATGGAATCTAGTTATTCTATGGGTTTTAAACGGTGGATTGGTAAAGGCGCGGTCGGTAGTTTGCTGCCAATAAGTTGCAACACTTAAATGTTGTCAACGAGCGTAGATTGTTATCGGCTAGGGCTTATTTCGAATACGGCGATGATGTTTCTGTTGAGGTTCCTTCTGTGCTATTGAAGAAACGCTGAACATCCGAGAGTTTGTGAGTTATTGGTGCTGGCGGAATTGAATTAAGGAAGCGCTTTCCGTAACTTTTGGTTCGTAATCTGGGGTCAAGAAGCGCTAAGACGCCTCTGTCAGAACGATGGCGGAGAAGTCGTCCTAGTCCCTGAAGAAGAGCCAGAATCGCGAGTGGTACTTGGTATTCTGAAAAAGGATTGCCATCGTGTTTTTCAATATTTTCCATGCGGGCGGCTGTTAAGGGATCTCCTGGAGAGGCAAAAGGTAGTTTGTCGATCACCACGCAACTCAGCGTGTCGCCTGAGACATCAACACCTTGCCAAAAACTTGCTGTTGCGAGCAAAACGGCATTGGGGGTTTCTCTAAATTCTCTGAGTAAAACACTCCGTGGTGCCGTGCCTTGTGCTAAGAGAGGAAACGGTACTGTGGATTCTAATTTGTCGTGTACGTCGCGAAGGTTGGCATAGCTTGTGAATAACAGGAAGGCCCGTCCCGATGTGATGTGCAAAAGTGCTCGGACTTCTTGAGCGACCGCGTCTGTAAAACCTTGCGTGTTGGGGGGAGGCATTGTGCGGGGCAAGTACAGAATCGACTGAGTCGTATAGTTGAATTCTGACGGCAGTCGTAAAGTATCTGCATGGTGTAGGCCGAGGCGGTTTATTACGTAGCCAAATGTTCCATCAACGGTAAGAGTGGCAGACGTCAACACGGTTCCTTGCATCCGGTCGAACAGTCGCTCATTCAGAATAGACGAGACATCGATTGGGGACGCACGGAGAAACACTCCTCGGCCTCGGCGTTCTAAGAAGTATACGAACGCCTCTTCATTGGCTGCGAGGATAAATGTTAGATCTTCGTGAGCCTTGGCTGCCCGATGTCCCAACGCAGCGATATCTTCTGATGACGGAGTCAGTTTAGCCAAGATTGTTACAAAGTATTCCAGTTTCCTAATGAGCTGTCGGCCTGGTTCTGCGATGGGTGTACAGAGTTCTGGCGTCAATCGTGCTCTGTCCATCCCAGGCATAGCTAATGCAAGATTATGGAAGAAGACTTGAGCGCCATCGTGTACGTCTGACAAAAGATTGGAAAGTTCCTGAACAGACGAACTGTCAGTATCGGCGTCCGCGTAAGCATCCGTGAGTAACCGTCGTCCGTCACGGACTAATTCTTCGAGGCGGTTATTACTGACCGATACTCCAAAGTATTGCGTGGCTACGTCTTCTAACTGGTGCGCTTCATCGATAACGGTGAACGAACAGGTCGGAATCACTTCACCGTACGTGTTTTGCCGAATTGCCGCGTCGGCACAGAGTAGATGGTGATTTACAATCACAATCTTCGATTCCAGTGCTTGCTGTCGCATCTTCGTGACATAGCATTCCTGAAAGTCAGGGCATTCTGTGCCGATGCAATTTTCTGATGTTGCGGCAATATCGCTCCAGGCCGAAAAATCATCAGGAAGATCTTCAATCTCCGCTCGGTCTCCAGTTGTCGTTTGGTCTGCCCACTGAGTTAACTGTTCAAAGTAGTGTTGTTCGATTAGTGGAAGACTGGAGACTTCCGTTTTTCGTGCCGCGAAACGATGTAGGCAGAGGTAATTGTTTCGGCCTTTCATGTAGGTCGCACGAACGTCGATCTCAAGTGTTTTCCGAAGGAAGGGTAGGTCTTTGTAGTAAATCTGGTCCTGCAAATTTTTTGTTCCTGTGGAAATTAGAACTTGCTGTTTGCTGAGAATGGCTGGCAATAGATATGCAAGAGTTTTTCCAATTCCCGTTCCGGCTTCTGCCAGAAGAACTCCGCCGTCGACGAGAATCTTTGCTGTTGCTTCGGCCATTTCACGTTGACTTGGACGTGCTTCAAAAGTAGGCATCGCTTTTGAGAGCACACCATTATCGGACAGTGCGGAGGCAACCTGGTCCGATAAATCTATTGGGTGACTGGCGTCTGGTACAGTGGGAACTTCTGACACAGTGCTTCGATTTCTTCTCGCACGGCGTGAGCGATGCTATCGTCCTCCGGCGCACTGAGAACGCGACCAATTAGATCTGCGACTATATCCATTTCTGGCTCTGTCATACCTCTGGTTGTGAGTGCAGGTGTGCCAAGTCTGATACCGCTCGCAACCATTGGAGGTTGTTCGTCGAATGGGATAGCGTTTTTGTTGACGGTGATGCCGGCGCGTCCTAACGCACCTTCGGATACCGTTCCTGTGAGGCCTTTTGAAAATACATCAACGAGTAATAGGTGGTTATCGGTGCCACCGCTAACGATGCGATAGCCTTGCTCAGCGAGGCCATTAGCTAATCGACGGGCATTACGGATAACCTGTTTTTGATAATCGACGAATGCTGCCTCAGACGCTTCTTTAAAACAAACGGCTTTGGCCGCAATAATATGCATTAGTGGACCTCCCTGTACTCCAGGAAAGAGCGACCTATTTACCGCTTTGCGGTGGGTGTCACGGCATAAAATCAGTCCGCCACGCGGTCCGCGTAACGTTTTGTGAGTTGTTGTCGTAACGATATCGGAGTGCGGGATCGGGCTGGGATGTAATCCTGCCGCGACGAGCCCTGCGATATGTGCCATATCGGTAATCATCGCTGCACCGACTTCTTGAGCTACCGTTGCGATTCGTTCAAAGTCAATGAGTCGAGGATATGCGCTCGCTCCGACCATGATCAGTTGCGGTTGATGTTTATGCGCGTTTTTTTCGAGTTCGTCGTAATCAATAAGCTCATCGTCTCGACGAACACCGTACGGTATGATGTTGTAAAGCTGACCGGAAAAGTTTAGTGGATGCCCATGGGTTAAGTGTCCACCATGTGCGAGGTCCATTCCGAGCACTGTGTCGCCTGGTTTGATGAGTGCAAAGTACGAGGCCATGTTTGCTTGAGCACCGGAATGTGGTTGCACGTTAGCGTGCTCGGCGCCGAACAGTGTTTTGGCGCGATCGATGGCAAGTGATTCGGAGACATCCACGACTTCACAGCCTCCGTAATAGCGTCGACCTGGATATCCCTCGGCGTATTTGTTTGTGAGAGCCGATCCCACGGCTTCTAATATGGCTTGACTTACAAAATTTTCTGAAGCTATAAGCTCCAAGCCAGAATTTTGCCGCGTGATTTCTTGACTGATAGTCTCAGCGATATCCGGATCTATTTGTCGCAATGAGGCGAAGCGATCCATATTCATCGATGACACGTCGCTCTCAATGATTCTTGTCAAGGTCTTCCTTTCAGTTGTTGCTCGATTTCTGTAATACGTTGCAACCGGCGTTGATGTCGACCACCGTCGAAGTTTGTTTCGAGAAAAACCTTGACGATGCTCATGGCGGCCTCAGTGTCCAACGTTCGGCCTGCTAAAGCGATAATGTTTGCGTCATTGTGTTCGCGGCATAAGCGAGCACTGTCTACATCGTGGATAAGTGCTGCGCGGACACCTGCCACTTTGTTTGCGGCAATCGACATTCCGATACCACTACCGCAGACTAGGATTCCACGATCAAAGGTATTAGTCGCTACTCCATTAGCGACTTGTAATGCGAAGTCCGGGTAATCAACGCTTTCTGTAGTATGAGTACCGACGTCAATAAACGTATAACCTGAATTGTGGCCTGACGTTTCTGTATTTAAGGCATGCGCTAGTTCATTTTTTAGCGTGATTCCAGCGTGATCTGCTCCAAGCGCAATTCGCACCTAACGATTGTACTATAGAGGTTTGTAGAGATTTACGAGGTTTGTCGGCGTCGGAACGCAACGAGGTTTCATTTAGTGTCGTCCCCATAAAGTTTCAAGACCTGATGATTAAGAGATGGAATGACTGCATGCTATAGTCGTTTGCTATTACGAGCCGTAAGGAGTTGCTCATGTTGAGCCCGATATCTTCTCCCTCTTCTATTAGAGCAGATTTTGCTGAGGCGTTTCCCAACTCACGCAAGGTGTATGTGTCTGGGAATCGAGTTGAAGTTCCGATGCGTGAGATTACGTTATCTGATGGAGAACCGCCGTTACGCGTCTACGATACGAGTGGTCCGCACGATAGTGATATCAGGGTCGGTCTACCGCCTGTGCGTGAAACATGGGTTGATGAACGTGGTGGTATTACAAAGGTGACACGATCAGGCCGTGTTCATGGTTCTCTGGAGATGCCATCATCGTTACGTAGATCGGTTGTTCGTGGTGTCGGGCCAGTGACACAGATGTACTACGCTCGAAGAGGTGAAGTGACAGCAGAAATGGAATTTGTTGCGCTTCGGGAGGGCCTTGATCCCGATTTTGTCCGTACCGAAGTCGCTTGCGGGAGAGCAATTATTCCGGCAAATATTAATCATCCCGAACTTGAGCCCACTGTGATCGGGAGAAATTTCTTAGTCAAGATTAATGCCAATATCGGTAATTCTTCAGTTAGTTCTTCTATCGATGAAGAAGTTGGCAAACTCAGGTGGGCTACATTGTGGGGCGCTGACACTGTGATGGACCTTTCGACGGGGCCAGATATTCATCAGACTCGAGAATGGATTATTCGCAATTCTCCAGTTCCGATCGGGACGGTTCCTATCTACCAAGCACTAGAAAAAGTCGGTGGGCAGCCGGAAGAACTGACTTGGGAGTTGTATCGCGATACTCTGATTGAACAAGCAGAGCAGGGCGTTGACTATTTTACAGTCCATGCCGGTGTCCTCTTGCGATACGTGCCGATGACTGCGAGCCGGATGACTGGCATTGTGTCTAGAGGTGGTTCTATCCATGCAAAGTGGTGTTTAGCTCATCATCAGGAAAATTTTGCTTATACGCACTTTCGTGAGATTTGCGAAATTATGCAGACCTATGATGTGTCGTTTTCTCTCGGAGATGGGTTGCGTCCTGGTTCGATTCGGGACGCAAATGATGAAGCGCAGTTCGCGGAGCTTAAAACACAAGGCGAGTTAACTCGCCTTGCTTGGGAGCACGATGTCCAAGTGATGAATGAGGGCCCTGGACACGTTCCCATGCATCTCATCAAGGAGAACATGGATAACCAGCTTGAATGGTGTGAAGAAGCACCGTTTTATACGCTGGGTCCGCTTACGACTGACATCGCACCAGGTTACGACCACGTGACGTCAGCGATTGGGGCTGCCATGATCGGTTGGTACGGTACAGCAATGTTGTGCTACGTCACACCGAAGGAACATCTCGGTTTGCCGAATAGAGATGATGTTAAGGCGGGTGTCGTAGCGTATAAGATTGCTGCACATGCGGCGGACCTTGCGAAGAGGCATCCCAGAGCGCAGGAGTGGGACGATGCTGTATCTAAAGCGAGGTTTGAATTTAGGTGGGAGGACCAGTTTAATTTGGCGCTTGACCCAGTAACCGCGCGTGCCTATCACGACGAAACATTGCCAGCTGACGGTGCGAAAGCTGCGCATTTTTGTTCTATGTGCGGACCAAAATTTTGCAGTATGGAAATAACTCAGCAAGTCAGGGATTTTGCCGCTCAGCGCGGCCTCGATACCAAGGAGGCTTTGAAGGCTGGGATGTCCGAGAAGTCTTCAGAGTTCCTTGATAACAATGAGAGGGATATCTACGTTCCCGCTGAGCCAGTGAGAAGCACAGAGTGAAGTAGAGAACACCTTATCGATCGGTGGCGGCAGGTGGTGCCGTCGCAATTTGGATGACGGTTTGATAACGAGCTGGCTCAGCACCTGGAACAGGATTGAGATAGCCGGCTGAGCCATTCCACGTATAGTCCTTAATTGTCACACTTGGGCGATAGGTCATCTCATCGTCTCGAAAGCGACCCGTGTCAAACTGATGTGTGGCCGGTGCATCAAAAACTCGGTCGCCTCGTTCGTCAAGAATAGTTGAGTAGTAACCTACCATCTCTTGGAAAGAGACATTCGTCCCGAATAGGTGGAATGTTTGGCCACGACCAGCGTTGAACGCGCCAAGGTAGTTTGCGTTTGGATAGATTGGGACATCAAGTGCTACGCCAGTTGGTAAAACTCCAGTTGGTGTGGGGTTCGGGTCTGGTTCCTGGGTGCTGGGGCTATTTTCCGGCGAAGATGGGGTTGGGAATGGTCGAGGTACCGGTTGTGTTTGCGCCTTTATCGAAAAGGATGCTGACGTGAGTAGTAGCGCGACGAAGACTACCGTGCTTTGTCTTCCCATAATTCCTAATTATGCCCTATAGTCGCGTTTTAGAAACTATGAACACCAAAACCAAGAGTTTTCTGAAAAAAACGAGTCGGGTTAGTTTCGCTATTGGATACGTAATCCATTTCGTCGTAACCCATTAACGCACGTAAAATGTCGAACACGATCAAATGTATTTTATGTGAACAGGAACATGAATCATTTAATGTCTGGGAAAGATTATCGTCTCATTAAATCCGTGAACGCCAATAATTAATTAGGTCATTCAGTGTTTGCTCGAGCGTGATTTTAGGTGACCAACCAACCGTTTCAGTGATTTTCGTACGGTCACCACTAAGGTCAGGGTAATCGTTGATTCGAAATCGTTTCTGTTCAAGTTGAGTTTCAATTGGTACGTGTGCGAGGTCAATTAACTTCTTAACAATGTCTTGCATTTGGTAGGTTTGTCCCGAGCAGACGTTGTAAGTGCCGGCCATTGATGAGCTTGACATTAATGCTCGGTACGCCATCACGGTGTCACGTACGTCCATGATGTCTCGCTTTGTGTCTAGTCGCCCTACTTGGATTACCGGTTTACTTTTACCTGCCTCAATGGAAGCTATCTGGTGTGCAAAACTTGAAGCGGCGTACGATAAAGATTGTCCAGGTCCAATATGGGTGAACGATCTAGTGATA
>CAYFJM010000022.1:0-13509 GCA_964343415.1 uncultured Vicinamibacteraceae bacterium
CGAAAGCCAACCGCCAGCACAAACACACCCAGCAGTGACCCATAAAAATAAGATCCAAAAAGATTTACAACTTCAATGAGCGACCCGAGATTGGTTGCAAATAAAGCTGTTATCGAAGCAAAGAGACCCCAGAAACCGGTAGCGTATCTAGAAACATTCAAGTAGTGGGCATCCGGCTCATCTTGTTTCAAATGTCTTTGGTAGAAGTCAATAACAGTGGAGGTTGAAAGTGCGTTGAGCTCGGCCGCCGCACTAGACATCGCCGCCGCAAAAATCGCAGCGATGAGTAGGCCGACGAGACCGACCGGTAGATGAGTAGTAATGAAAGTCGGAAAGATGTAGTTAACGTCGTTGTAGGACGAGTCACCCGTGAGTTCTTGCACAAGCACGAAAGCTTCCCCTCGGATCTCTTCGAGTTGTTGGTCGTATTCAACAAATTGGGTCGTGGCTGTCCGTGTACCCTCTTCGTCACCAGCCTCCCGTGCTGTACTAACAGCCACGGCCGCCTCCCGACGCTGACTGTGAACTTGTTCAAATTCTCTTTCTAAGTTTTCATAATCTCCACGCCGGCCGCTTTGTGCTATCTGTTCACGATGCACGTCGTTAAATAGCAATGGTGGTTGGGTAAACAAGTAAAAACAAAAGACCAGCACGCCCATCATTAAGATGAGTACCTGCAACGGAATCTTGGCAAACGCACTCATGAGCAGCGAGTGCTTCGCTCCTCGTAGAGAATCGGCTGACAAATAACGTTGCACCTGACTCTGGTCACATCCAAAATAGCCCAACGCCAGAAACAACCCCCCGAGCATGCCAGACCAAAATGTATAGGTCTCGTTCAGGTCAAACGTAAAGTCAATCGCTTGAAGCCGGCCAACTGCGCCGGCTACGTGCAATGTCGGCTCGACGCCAATATCGGCAGGCAAACCAGTAACCAGCGCAACAACCGCAGCGGTCACACCAACCAAAATAATGACCATTTGCTTGACGTCCGCCCACGCCACCGCCTGCACTCCACCGAGCATGGTGTAGATCGTCGTCGGAATACCGATGGCCAAAATCGTAATTGGCAAACTCCAGCCCAAAACAATTGACAAAATGACAGCCGGTGCTGCCACAATCACACCAGCACTAAGACCGCGGGAGACAAGAAACAATAAACTCGCTAATACACGTGTTCGAGCATCAAACCGACGCTCTAAATACTCGTAAGCGGTGTAAACCTTAGCTCTATGGAAAAACGGCACCAGCGTGACTGACAAAATAATCATCGCCAGGGGTAAACCAAAGTAGAACTGGACGAACCGCATGCCGTCGGTCGCTGCTTGTCCTGTAGTACCAACGAGAGTGATGGCGCTCATTTGGGTCGCCATTACAGACAACCCTGCAGCCCACCACGGAAGCGACCGAGACGCCAAGAAATACCCTTCAACGGCATGCGTCCCTTTTGCTCGCTTGATCCCGTCATACAGAATCCAAGCAAGATAACCAGAGATGATTGCCCAATCTATAAAGTGCACAACGCTTCCATCATTAGGCAAAATGCCGAGAAAGTAGCCACAATGCCACCAGAACTATCACCTGGACGACAATCACCGCTATATAAGTCTTGGCCACGTAAACAGTATTGCAGACGTTCCATGGAAATAACGACGTACGCTTAAGAAAACTGTGTAGCTACACCTCATTCACCATACGTGTATATCCGAGGTAACCTTCATCTGACGCCCCATGAGTAAAATCAATGAGTCCAACTCGCCAGAAGCTACAAAACCGCTGCCAGTAGTCAAAGTTCTGCTGGGCATAGTGGCAGTTATTGCCTTAGCTGGACTCGGCCGCCAGTTTGGGCTTTTCCTTGAGCGGTTTGCATTCTGGGTCGATAATTTGGGCCCGCTCGGCCCATTGGTTTTTATCGTTGGCTATGCAGCCGCGACACTTGCGTTTGTCCCCGGTTCTGTTCTAACACTGGCTGGTGGCGCCATTTTTGGCCTACTCAAAGGCAGCCTCTATGCACTAACTGGTGCCACTCTCGGCGCCACTCTTTCCTTCCTCCTAGCCCGCTATGCCGCCCGTGAGGCAGTTGAGCGTCGTCTCGAAGGAAATCCACGTTTTCAAGCGATTGACCATGCGGTGGCTCAGCAGGGAGTCAAAATAGTGTTGTTGTTGAGGTTGTCGCCTATTTTCCCTTTTAATCTGCTGAACTATGCGTTGGGTCTTACCAAGGTTCCACTAAAGTCATATTTTTTTGCGTCGATCGGCATGCTGCCAGGCACTGTTCTTTATACATATTCAGGCCTCATCATCGGTGACGTTGCGAGACTTGCCGGTGGAGCCGGTCCGGCACACGGAGCAGCTTACTACGCTGTTATTTTGATTGGTTTAGCAGCTACCCTTCTGGTAGTCATGACCATTACCCGCACGGCAAAGCGAGCACTCGCAACCGCTGCTGTTGACGCCTCAACGACCAATTAATCAATTGATGTTCAGAGTGCCGTCTCAGGACGGTCAGGTTGCACCTAACCAACGTGGCCAGATAGAATTCTCCGGGCCTCGCGATCTCCTTGGAGGGCGCAGTGGCCATCAATAAAACGATTACGTACATAGCGACCGCCCCGCACACATTAGCTTTGAACGAGCGGGTTAGTTGTAAGTGACGCTGTAGGAAAGGAGTCACGACGTTGGCTGACGTGACGACCACACAACAAACCGCCCAAGAGGCGACAGAGACAGACCACGGGCACGAGGAGCATGGCCATCATGACGAAGGTTTCTGGCGGACCTATGTCTTCTCGTTAGACCACAAGGTCATCGGTATCCAATACGCCATCACCGGACTGCTCTTTTTGCTGTTCGGCTTTACGCTCATGATGTTGATGCGCTGGCAAATTGCCTACCCAGGCGAGCCTATCCCGTTGATCGGTCAGTGGCTGGGAGACGAAAGAGCACCTGGCGGCATCATGCTTCCAGAGTTCTATAACCAGCTCGGGGCCATGCATGGCACCATCATGGTCTTTCTCGGCGTCGTGCCTCTTGCTGTAGGAGGTTTCGGAAACTTTGTCCTCCCACTTCAAATTGGTGCGCCCGATATGGCGTTTCCGAAACTGAACATGGCAAGTTACTGGACGTTCTTCCCAGGCGGAGTAATTATGTTCGCCAGCTTCTTTGTGCCTGGTGGCGCTGCGAACTCTGGGTGGACCTCCTATGCCCCACTGTCTGTATTTGCTACAACCGGCCAAACCATGTGGTTGATCGGGATGGTATTTCTGATCACCTCCTCCCTATTAGGTTCCGTAAACTTCATTGTGACCACCGTGCAACTCCGGGCACCCGGGTTGAGTTTCATGCGCTTACCGTTTTTCGTCTGGGCTCAGCTGGTTACGGCTTTCTTGTTGTTGCTTGCTTTTCCGCCCTTGGAAGCTGCTGGCGTGATGCAATTAATGGACCGTGTCGCGGGGACAAGCTTCTTCATGCCAAGTGGTCTTGTCTACGCGGATGCCCCATGGGATGGGAGCGGCGGCGGCAGCGTGCTGCTCTGGCAGCATTTGTTTTGGTTCCTTGCGCACCCCGAAGTGTACGTCTTGATTCTTCCAGCACTTGGTATCGTCGCTGACATCGTCGCGAACAATACTCGGAAGCCTGTATGGGGCTACCGTGTACTGGTCGCTTCGGCTATTTTTCTCGGTTTCATGTCCTTTATCGTCTGGGCGCACCACATGTTCCTGACGGGCATGGGAACAACTATGAGTTCGTTCTTCCAGACGACAACGATGATCATCTCGATCCCCTCGGTCGTCATCTTGTCAGCGTTGTTTATCTCGCTGTATGGCGGTTCGATTCGCTACACCACACCAATGCTCTTCGCCTTGGCCTTCTTGCCCATGTTTGGAATTGGCGGGCTGACCGGCCTCCCACTTGGATTAGCTGCTCCAGATTTACACCTGCACGACACCTACTATGTGATCGGTCACTTCCACTACGTCGTCGCCCCTGGGACGCTGATGGCATTGTTTGGTGGCATCTATTACTGGTTTCCAAAAGCTACGGGTCGCAAGATGAGCGACATGCTGGGAAAAATCCATTTCTGGGGTTCGTTCATCGCTATTAATGTTGTCTTTATGCCGATGTTCATCCAAGGGCTTTCCGGGATGAATCGTCGGATGTATGACGGTGGCGCGCAGTATGTGATGAATCAGGACGTACTTTACCTAAATGAAGTGATTGGTATTGGGGCATGGACGCTTGGCTTCTTCCAACTCTTCTTTATCTACAATTTCTTTAACAGCATCAAGAATGGCGAAAAAGTCGGAGACAATCCGTGGAACGCGACGACGCTTGAATGGCAAGCGCCTTCACCGCCGCCGCATGGAAACTTTGCCACGGCGCCGGTCGCCTATCGAGGGCCATACGAATACAGCGTCCCAGGAACCGACAAAGACTTCCTGATGCAAGGCGAACCAGACCAAACGCCGGCTGAGCCGGCAAGGGTATAACTAAGTGTCTATGGATATTCCGTATATCGATCAAGAACGACCAGATACCGGACTCACCAATGTGAAGCTTGGCATCTGGCTTTTCTTAGCGTCAGAAGTGATGCTATTTGGTGCACTCTTTTCCTCGTATGTTTTGCTTCGTTTGATGGCCCCAGAGTGGCCCGTCGGTGCTGAAGTTCTAAACGTTCCCATGGGGACGTTTAATACCGCGGTGCTTATCGGGTCGAGTGTGACGATGGTCTTCGCTTACGCGTCACTTCAGATGGACAATCTTGCAGGCTTTAAGAAGTTTATGGGCATCACCATTGGCCTTTCACTTCTATTCATGGTGGTCAAAGGTTTTGAGTACAACCACGAATTCGAGATTGGAAATTTTCCGTGGACTAGTACGTATCTGGCTATCTACTTCACCATGACCGGACTGCACGCACTTCACATCATTGGTGGTGTGGTGGTAAATGCGTATTTCCTTGGGCCTGGGTCAAAACTGTGGGAAACAAACAAAACCCAATTTACGAATCGGATCGAGGCAGCTGGTCTTTACTGGCATTTCGTCGATCTCGTTTGGATCTTCCTGTTCCCGGTGCTGTATTTACTCTAAAACGAACAATTAGCGAATTTGTTTCTAGCGATCGGTTGGAGAGTTTATGAGTGACCATGTTCAACACCATATTGCGATCTACAAAAAAGTCGCTGCAGCTTTAGCCGTTCTCACGGTGCTGACTGTGGCGGTGTCTTATCTTGACGTTTCAGTCCCGGTAGCTGTGATAATCGCACTCATCATTGCTGGAACTAAAGGTTCATTAGTTTTAAGTTTTTTTATGCACTTGCTTGAAGAGAAGAAACCCGTGCCTCTCTCAAGAGGCGGCATCGGATTAATTATCGGATCACTCCTTGTTACCGCATTATTTTTCTTGGTTGTCATTTTCATCCCGATCTTCGGCCACGCTGACAAAGTAGGCACGTACTTCACTCTGCCTAATGCGAACGCACCAACCGTTGAAACACCTGCGGCTCACTAGTCAATATCATCATGTCTCTACGCAACATACACATCGTGTTTATAGTGGTCACAATTCTTTTGACGTTGTTCACAACGTTTTGGGGGATTACCACGTTCCAGAGTGACCGCGGCGAAACGGGGCACCTTTTGTTTGCTATCGGCTCTCTGTGTGTCGCACTTGGAATGTCCGTGTATGCCGTACGGTTTATTAGAAAAACACGAGAATTGGGAATTCATTAGATTTCAAGGTTTATGTCTATGCAAACCATATCCGTCATCCGAAGCATCAGCGTCGTCGCGTTTCTACTTTTCTTAACACCAACGATCGCTTGGGCTTGCCCTATCTGTTTTGGATTGGAGACTGGATCAGATGAAGCCGTGAGCCTGAACTGGGCCGTCTTCACCCTTCTGGGTGTGACGGGGGGCGTGTTAAGTGGATTTGTCGCATTTATTGTTCATTTGCTGAAGCGCTCGCGGCAGGCGCTGGGGAACGAAGATGCGTTCCACTCACAAGTGCAACACATCAGTTCCAAAGGGAGAGCGTAGATGGGTGAAATACTCGGCTTGCCAATACAAGCATCCGCCCATGCGGCAGAAATCGATCAAATTATCGTAGTCGTGCATTGGCTAATGCTCTTTCTTTTTGTTGGCTGGGGCGGTTTTTTTGTTTATACCTTGATTCGATTTCGTGAAAGTGCAAACCCTAAAGCCAGTTACTCAGGGGTTACAAGTCACACTTCAAGTTATCTCGAAATTGCTGTCGCTGTAGTCGAGGCCGTTATCCTTGTTGGGTTCGCGATTCCAGCATGGGCCAATCGCGTCAATGATATTCCTCCAGACGAAGAAGCTACCGTTGTTCATGTCATCGCAAAACAATTTGAATGGCATTCACATTACGCCGGCGCCGATGGTCGCTTTGGCCGACGAGATATCAGTGCAATCACGCCAACTAACGCGATTGGTCTTGACCGTAGTGACCCAAACGCTGTGGATGACATCGTTTCCATTAACCAAATGAACGTGCCAGTCGATAAACCAGTTATTCTCTATCTTTCATCGCTGGATGTTATTCATAGCTACGCTATCAATGAAATGCGCGTCAAACAGGATGCCATTCCTGGCATTCAGGTTCCGATGTGGTGGACTCCGACAATGACAGGAGACTTTGAAGTCAATTGTTCGCAACTCTGTGGACTGGGTCACTATCGAATGCGAGGGTTCGTAACGGTTCAATCGGAAACCGAATATGAAAGCTGGTTGGCAGACGAAGCCGCTGCCTTAACAGGAAACTAGAAAACCACACCGCCAAGCTCCCTACTACGTTAGTACCTGACGAATCTTATTGTCGTGACGCTGCCTGCGAGCAATCCCCTTGGTGCCTTATTGACTGAGTAAGCTCTCAAGATCTACAGCGACTTTCTCTAACGCGTCGGCGGCACTCTCCATATCCGTCAGTGATTGGGTGATCGTTGCATCAATACGCCTTTGAAAAGGTCCAATATCTAGCTCTCTCTGCGCCGCCTTGATCATGAGCCTCAGCGTGTCTGTGCGAAGCTGCTGAAAACGTTCCTGCGCGCTGCCAACGGCCGGCCTCCGTCGTTTTTCTACTGGCTCAGTATGATTCTGGGTTGTGTCCGTGACCTCACCGCATGACACACTTAATGCGCCCACAAGCAAGGGCGTGAATAGTGACCAGCCGTACATTTTGCACCTGGACAAATGACACTTTGTCATGGTCTAGCGCGACAATTCTTCTTGAATAATTTCTACAAAATTTTCGTACGGCAGCGCACCAACAACCGCACGCCCATTGACAAAAAGCGTCGGAGTCGACGACACACCATACCCAGCACCGATCTCTAAATCACGTTCAACTCTCGGCGCATATCGTCCGCTGTCAAGACATGCCGAGAATGCATCTACATCTAGACCAAGTTCACTCGCATAAGTCTTCAAAGAGGGAACATCAAGTGCCCCTTGGCTCTCAAATAGTCGATCATGGAATGGCCAGAATTGACCTTGATCATTTGCACAATTACCTGCCTCTGCAGCTTTGAATGCATTTGGGTGACTCGGCAATGGGTAATCCTTGTATACAAAACGAATCTGATCGCCGTATTGGGCAAGTATTCGCGCAATAGTATTTGTAGCACGCTGACAGTACGGACAATCAAAGTCAGAGAATTCGACAATTTCAATGGGCGCAGTTTCGGGCCCACGAACTGGGTCTTCAGGCAACACCTCGATTTCCTGTCGAGGTGGCGCGAGCGTAACCACAACGTCGTGACCGGCGTCTCGGCGCAATTCATTCATATAGGCACGTAAAGCTTGTATTGGGCGTTGCCGTTCAAGAAACAATTGAATTTCTGGAGTCATTTGTTCCAATGTTCGATCACCGAATTGTGCCTGATTCCGTTGGTAAACAAGTCCAATTTGCTCGTCTGTTACCGGCAACGAACGGCTTGGAAGCTCAACTTCCAGCAGCTCGTCTCTAGTCATATTCCGCGTTTCTGCCTCACGAGCAATAAGTCGTTCGCCAACAATGATGTCAAGAGCACGCCGGCGTGTTTCGTACAGGTCCTGGAGCATACGCAGTCGAGAAGACGCATCATTTCGTTGCCACGACTCCTCAAGGTCAGCAAACGTAATTGGTTCTCCGCCAACCCGTGCGACAACATCATCAGCCTGCTGCTGAGCCCAGGCCGATGAGGCCACTCCCACCAAAATCAGAAATGTCCCTGCTAACCGACGGAAATCATCGCTGTGCATGCAACAAACTGTACCACCCTCTTTCTATTCAAAGCCAGAACTTACGATCAACACGGTTTGCATTGGTGAAACAGTCCTATAATTTCGACCCTATGTCATCGCACCGGATTACCACTCGTCCGCCACTCACTAAAACAAGCGCGCCGGACATCTCCACAGCACCGGATTTGCTGAAGGCTGTTTCAGAAGACGCTGCTCATTATCCCTATGGTCACGCCGTCGGCGTAGCTCGCCCAACAAACGAAAGCGATGTCTCGACGCTTCTTATTGAATCTCAAAGCGTTCTTCCTATTGGAGCTCAGTCTTCGTTAACAGGCGGCGCCACCCCAATGGGCGATATCGTGATGGACATGCAACGCTTCGATCGCATCCTAGCAATCAACCAAGATGAAGTCGTTGTCCAACCAGGGGTACCCCTCACCATTCTTCAGGCAACTCTTGAACGAGCAGGCAAATACTACCCGCCCGTGCCAACTTTTCATGGTGCTTTTGCGGGTGGCGTCGTGGCCACCAATGCTGCTGGTGCGGCTACCTTTAAGTACGGAACGACCCGAGACTGGGTTCGAAAACTTACTGTTGTGCTTGCAAATGGTCAGGTCCTCGAACTCAATCGCGGCGAAACGATCGCTCACCCTGACGGGTATTTTGAAATCATTTCGGAAGGTCTCGTCTATCACATTTCGACACCAAGTTATACCGTCCCGATTCTCGAAAAGTGTTCAGCTGGTTACTTTTCTGAACCTGGAATGGATTTGATCGATCTCTTTATCGGATCGGAAGGCACATTAGGTATCATCACTGAAATTACGTTTGCGATTATTGAACCTACTCCGAATCTGGTGCTCGCTTGGATACCACTCCCCAATGAACAGGCTGCTCTTGAGCTGACGTGGATGCTCAGACAGTCTGCAAAAAATGCATGGCGCGACCCTCGAGCATCAGCGTTGGACGTTTCAGCTATCGAATATCTTGATGCGCGATGTCTTGAAATTCTTAGAGAAGATGGTACCGCACGGCGGCACGAAATCAATTTACCACATGAATCACAAGCTGCCCTTTTGGTTCAGATTGAACTGTCCACTGACAGCGACATAAATACGGAACGCGCATACGATGAAATTTCAAACGCACTGGGCGATGACGCGCCTGATACTCCACTCACGCGTTTGTGCCGATTACTCTCTTCTACTAACTTATTGGAGTTGTCAGAAATTTCGCTTCCATCCGATCGCCGTCGGCAAACCCAGCTGTTTTCAGCCCGCGAAGCTGTACCAGAAGGTGTGAATCGACGAATCGCTGAAGCCAAACGAACCCAATGCAACTCTATCGAAAAAATGGCGGCTGACATGATCGTGCCCTTCGAACGATCCTCAGAAAGTCTTTCTGTTTTCAAGAATGCCTTTCAAAAACGACAGCTTGACTACGCGATCTGGGGACATATTTCTGACGGAAATGTTCACCCAAACGTTATTCCACGGTCGGCAGAAGATGTCACCCGTGGAAAAGACGCAATTCTTGAATGCGGCAGAGAAATAATTAGGCTCGGAGGTAGTCCGCTCGCCGAACACGGCGTTGGGCGCAACCCAATCAAACAAGAATTACTGCGTCAATTTGTCGGTGACAACGGCATTGAACAAATGAAAGCTATAAAATCCGTTTTGGATCCAATGGGGAAACTAGCCCCTGGGGTGATTTTTTCAGAACCTACACCGTAAGCACATGTTGATACCACCATTTCTCATGCGTTGTGTAACAACAGGTCTTTCTTTGGGGGTTGTTTCCTGGATCTTGCCTGGTGTCACGATTACGTCTATTTCTGCTCTTCTAGTCGGCGCCGTTGTACTTGCGCTTGTTAACACCATTGTGAAACCCATACTGGTAGCGTTGACCTTACCGTTAACCTTTATGACTCTCGGTTTTTTTTATTTCATTGTTAACGGCATAGCTTTTTCTATCGCGGCATGGCTCGTTCCTGGATTTACCGTGTCATCATTTTGGTGGGCAATGTTGGGTGCAGGGTTGGTGGGTTTTGTTTCGATGTTAGTCGGTGGTTCGCGTCGACGCCCCAGACAGTCCAAGCCATCTGATGTTGATATTATCGATGTCCGCCCGTCTTGAGCTAGATTACGAAGCGCTTGCTGAATAGATCAATGTTTCATTTTTATTAGCTACTGATGGCTCCCCAACCAGTCCTGGCGAAAAGAGCGTTGTGCTGCCGACACCGGTTCACCCAAGGTTTCAAGAGCCACTAACCTAATTCGTTCGTCAGCGTCGACTTCGACTGCTGTTTGTCGCAACGTTCCATCACGGCGAAATTCAACAAGTATTCGATCGCCAGGCCGCTTGCCCTGCATCAAGCTTTGGATATCAGCTGGTGACATTACCCGCTGCCCGTCGAAAGATACGATGACGTCACCTTTGTTGATCCCGGCCTCATGCAATGGATCCCCATAGTTCGTCATCCGCACAACGAGTAAACCACTGTCAAATACATTTGCTCCGAGTAATGGTGCGGTCGGATTAACCTGCTGAACAGCAATTCCCGCTAACCGTAACAACGCTTCGTAATCAATGACGCCACGACCGTCGATATAGCGTGAAAAAAAATCTTCAGCAAAAGCATCACTTTGCGCCACATCTCCCAAGACCTCACGAACCTCAAAAGGCGTGTAAGGAAAATCAACGAATCCAACGGGCATACCACCAGGTTTACCAAACCGTTGCCATAATGCGCGCATATAATCGTCAGCTGATCTTTGATTGCCCGTGTACTCACGTAAAGCTAAGTCGAGACCCAGCCCGATCGCCTCGCCCCACACGTAATACGAGATGAAAGTGTTATCAAAATTGGTCGGATCGATGGCTGTCGCTGCGTCTGTATACGGTGCCATTTGACTCATCTCAACAACAGACCGTAGCTGACGACCAACACCGAGCGTTGTTGTGTTAATCACCCGTGAAAAACGATCAAGCGTTACCTCTAACGGTACTAACCCTGCTCGTTGTAGCACTAACGCGCCGTAATAATTTGTGACGCCTTCCGCTAACCATAAATCCCCAGAAACATTAGCATCCGTGAAATCAAATGGTTCCAATGACCTCGGTCGGATCCGTTCAACATTCCACGCATGAAAAAATTCGTGGGCGACTGATCCCAATCGATTAATTCGCTCGGCAGGTGACCCTATCCCACCACGGGCTGTTAACACAGTACTGTTGCGATGTTCCATTGCATCAGAATTCGCTGTCGGTAAGTAATCAGCGATAAATGTGTAGGTGTCCGTTTCAAATCGTGGAAATTCACCAAAAATTGACACTGTTTCACGCACGATCTGCTCAATCGATTCGCTAAAAAGAGCCAAGGCCTCGCTAGTTCCATTATGGTGCACAGCCACGCGGAACGTTGGCTGGTAATTCGTGTCTGCCGGGTCACGCACATTAAATGTTCGCACCGAAAATGGTCCGTACTCAATTGGACTGTCGAGTAGATACGCTAGGTTTGGTGCCGTAAAAATTAACGGGTCGCTCGTCGGAAAAAGTTGCGTGGCGACATTCCAGTCGAGTACATCCGGAGGCGGTGTGAGAGCGACGCGGACCGGGCGATCCTCGAGACCTTCCGCCCAAACCAGAGTAGCTGGAAGATTAAGATGCGCATGGGTAGAGTCAATCCCCATGTACGTGCCATCAACTCGATCACCAAAAAGGCGGTACTGGACTCTCACAGTACCACGATGGTCTTTCACCTCCCAGTGTGCTGCGCCACGCTGTTCGACAGTTACTGTAGAACCCTCAGCCCCGGTAAAAGCAATATCAATAATGTTCTTCGCAAATTCATGGCGCGCATACCGACCTGGAGAAGCGCTACTCATCCGCACGTGCAGCGACTCACTAATTAGCCCGGAGAACTCGGCATTCACCTCCAGCCACCGATGCTGTGGAGCTGGAAAGGACAGTTGATAAACCAGCTCTGCTGACTGCTGTGCAGCTAATGCCAAACACGAAAGCCCCAGAAACCCAAGGCACAAAGAGCCGGCAATAATGCTTGCATGACAACTTCTGGGCATGACCCTCATTCGACAGCTCGCAAGACTTCTTGGAGAAACTCGTGTTCCGACTTGTTCTCAATAATTTCAACAACGTCATTAATTACCGTTTTCGGAACACCATTCACCTGATACCGTCGAGCCAAGTCTGGAAATTCCATTGCATCAATTGCAACTGCTGTTATACGAGAACTTGCTGCAGCAAGTCGATATGCCAGGCTGACCGCCTGGGGACAATACCGTCACGTGGGTGTCACGAAGACACTAATACGCAAGTCCTGATCAAGGTCATGCAACAAGGACTGAGTTGACACACTAACCGCGGGTGAAAGGCCCGCAACAATTTCAATTGCACAAACTAACGATTCAATCTCGAAACCAGACGGAACACCATAGTAACGAATACCAACGTCTTCTTCTGACACAACAACAATCGCTGGAACTTGATCGACCTGATATTTGACTACTTCATCCTTATCGAGCACAAGGTTATGCTCTTCAACCGAAATTCGTTCTGAAAGACTGGCAATTTGATCAGCCGTCTGTTTGGCTACATAACAGGCGTCACACCCAAAGGTCTGTGTGAAGACCACTAAGCGAACAGGTGCAACCACGGCCGCCAGACGCGCTGCAATCTCGGGCAGTGCACTATAAGCGTCCATAAAGTGAATACCGGTTACTTGAACAGGTCGTCAAAAGCCTGCCGAGCATTACTACTGTTTGTGGTAGTCGAGCGATTCTCCGAAGAAATCGTCTTAGATGAAATTTCGTGGCTTGTAGAATGCGTTTCCCTCTCAATCGTGACGACCGCCTCGAAAAGCGTACAGCTATTCCGTGCATCTTTCGGGCTCACACGCTTTGAGATTGCCTGTGCGCATTCAAATTGACTGCCGGTATCGAACCACGAGCACTGTGCGCAAGTATGAAGATCAGCAGCACACTTGGAACACTGACTGTCGAAACGAATCGCCGTAGACAGCGCCGTTCCACACCGGGCGCACTTGGTCACTTCATGGAAGCTCGGCATGTTGACTTTCCTCGGCTCCCGAGGACCATAGCCTCTCCGTGGACGGCCATCACCTTTAGGCTGCCGATCCGACGAGCGAGCCTCTGAGCGGGACTCTTCGTCATCCTGATAGCCGCTTTGTCGGTATTTCCTCGACATTTGTTCGGGGGGGGGGTCTTTGTTTGAATTACTCTACTT
>CAYFJM010000023.1:0-13398 GCA_964343415.1 uncultured Vicinamibacteraceae bacterium
GTACGAAATGTGCTCAAGATAAGGTCACCCGCCACTAGACCTACAATCAGGATCGGTATCGTACCCAAGAAAATCGAGCGTAACATTACCGCCGCTGCATTCCGATCATCAAACCAACAACTTGGCCTAAACGCCACACGGAGAAGGTCAGAAAGCTCGAGACGAAAGTAGAATAGAACCGAAAACAGAGTACCAACATGACAAGCCACGTCAAAAGCAAGCGCAACGTTATGCTCCGGTTGCCACCCAGTAATTGCACGCACTAACAGCAGGTGTGCTGAGCTAGAAATAGGAAGAAACTCGGTGAGTCCCTGAACGACGCCGAGTAGCGCAGCCTGGAGCGCGGTCACAAGAATGGTTTAAACAGATCCTCAGCTATTACGCCCGTGCTTTTCGCGACCGTCGCTTCGGACGTTGAGGAGTCGATTCGTTTTTAGCTACCACTGGAACATTCGCCTGACGAACTCGTTCAGCTTTCCGCTCGGTAATTAGGATGGCGATCATCGCCGCAATAAATATAGTCGAATAGGTTCCGCTCAAAACCCCTACGAGCATGGTAAACGCAAAACCCTCTAACACCTCACCACCAAAAACAAAAAGCGCCAAAACTGCCACACCCGTTGTTCCGGACGTAATAATCGTTCGCGCAAGTGTTTGATTGACACTGACATTAACTAAATCAGCAAAAGCATCACGGCGCATAACCCGGAGATTCTCGCGCACTCGATCGAACACCACTATGGAGTCATTAACTGAGTACCCCGTAATGGTTAACATAGCGGCGACCACATTCAATGACAGTTCGTAACCAAAGAACGTAAGAAGCGCCAAAGTAATTGCAATGTCATGGGCAACCGCAACTACTGCGCCAACCGCAAAACTAAAACGAAAGCGAAGGCCGATATAGACAAGAATGCCCGCCATCGCAAAAACAAATGCATTGATCCCACGCTGCTGAAGCTCTTGCCCAATAACGGGTCCGACTAATTCCTGTCCAACGACTTCAAAATTACCAAGACCACCACCTTCAAGTGCAGCAATCACTTCATTGGCACCAGCTTCAAGACTTGACCCCTCTTCGGGCCCAGAAATCGGCAAGCGAACCAAAACCTCATTGTCACTAATGTCCCCGTACTGCTGAACTACTTTTTCTGGAATACTCGCAAGGGCATCACGGACAGGCCCTTCTCCAGCCGGCTGTTCGAACTTCAAGATAATCAATGAACCGCCAGAAAAATCGATCCCGAGTGGCAACGTACCCCGTACGGCGGTCATCGCTAAACCGACCGCAATAATCAGTACTGACAAGGCCAGTGCCGGCCAGCGTAGACCGACAAAATCGATATTCGGTGTTTTAAAAAGCGCCATGTCAAATACTCAGTGTCGCGACACGGCGACGAGAAAGAATCGTTTCGAATAGCGAGCGTGATACAAAAACAGCCGTAAACACATTGGAAACGAGACCGAAAAATAGAGTCGTAGCAAATCCTTTAATCGGACCAGAGCCAAACTGAAATAAAAACGCTGCCGCAATAAGTGATGCTACGTGCGTGTCAATAATGGTGAGCAGTACTCTGTCAAAACCAGCCCCAACAGCTGTTCTTACACTTCTCGCAGAACGTAGCTCTTCTTTTATTCGTTCAAAAATAAGCACGTTCGAGTCAACCCCGATACCAATTGTCAAAATCAAGCCAGCGATACCAGGGAGCGTGAGAACCGCGTCGACATAAGACATACATGCCATGAGGATTAATAGGTTAAGTACAACCGCGACAACCGCATTAATCCCAGCAAGCTTGTAATAAGTGAGCATAAAAAACGCCACGGTAATTAATCCTGCAATTGAAGCCGTTACACCAGCCCGTATTGAATCAGCCCCCAAGGTCGGCCCAACCGTACGTTCTTCAAGATAAGTGAGCGACGCCGGCAAAGCTCCAGACCGGAGAGTAATCTGCAAATCTTCGGCTTCCTGTTGCGTCACACCTGTAATTTGGCCGCTGTCGCTAATTCGCCCCTGAATCGTAGGAGCAGAGCGAATTTGTTCATCAAGGACAATAGCAAGCGGACGACCAAGATTCTGACCGGTAAGATCGCCCATCTTCCGCGCTCCCTCACGATTTAACGTGAAACTGACAGCTGGTTGATTAAACTCATCAAGAGATGGACGCGCATTCCGAAGATCACGCCCGGAAACTGCCGCAACACGCCGGACCAAGTAATACACTGGTTCGGTCGATCCACCGAGAGCATTCGGGCTACCGGTGATAACTTCCATATCAGGCGGCACAACACCATTTCTGGCCTGTAGCAACAACTCGCGAGTAGGTGAAGGTCCTTCTTCAACAAGCTTGAATTCCAGTAGTGATGTAGACCGAATCAATTCCTTCGCACGTGCAACGTCGGTTACGCCCGGCAACTGAACCAAAATCTGACTACCACCAATGCCATGCGGAGCAACGATCGGCTCCGACACGCCAAGTTCATTTACCCGGCGTTCAATAGTCTCAAGAGCTTGACGCACTGCCTCCTCTCGTAACGACGAGGCGATTGGCCCACGCATACGAAACGTATACACACCTCCAGCTCCGGGTTCTCGGTCGTAGGTAGCCGATAGTCGTTCATCGGCCAATCGACGGAACTCAGCGTCTTGGTCAGCGTTTACACCCTCTGCGCGTATGGTTGTCGCATCAACAGGAATCAAGGTGACAGTCGTTATACCTTGCAGAGACAACTGCTCTGACAACTGCTCTGCTGACATTTCAGTCTCAACCTGCAGCGCATCATCGGTCTGCACACGCAAAACCATGTGCACACCACCTTCAAGATCGAGTCCTAGGCGGACGCGCTCTTCCGGGGGATAGACAGCCCATGCTGCGATGGCTGTAATTGCAACGATCGAGAGTAATTTCCACTGTAAATTTTTTTGCATGATTCTATGCTTTGAATACGCCAATCACCTTAAGACCCAGACCCTTCTTGAACGACTGGGTCTTCGCCCTGATACCCAGCAATAGCACTACGTGTTATCTCAACCCGGACCTTCTCGGCAATCTGCACAGCGACTGTTTTCTCATTTACTTTCTTAATAACACCATGGATCCCGCTAGTGGTAACAATTTTATCGTCGACCTTTAATGAACTCTGAAATTCTTGAACTTTCTTCTGCCGACGTTTCAACGGAAGTAACACAATGAAGTAAAAAATCCCTGCCATCGCAATAAATGGTATGAGCGACACAAAAAAACTCGGTTGCTGACCTGGCGGCTGACCCATTGCAAACAAGCCGACTTCCTGAAAATTCATCATTTAGCTAACCACTTAAATCCTAGACACAAATTTCATATTTACGGGCGATTTGGCTACCGCCGGCGGGAATACGCTTGGTGGAAGGTCTGCCTGAACGCTTCAAACCCGCCCAGCGTAATAGCCTCTCTGATCCTACGCATCGTGTCAAGATAGAAGTGTAGGTTGTGCAGCGTGTTAAGAGTAGTTGACGTGATCTCCTTCGCCATAAAAAGGTGTCTCAAATACGCTCTTGAAAAATGACTGCAGGTGTAGCAGGAACACTCTTTATCGACAGGTCGCTCATCATCAGCAAAAATCGAGTTCTTTATCGACAAAGGACCATTTTTCGTAAAAAGCTGGCCGTTTCGTGCATTTCTGGTTGGAAGAACACAGTCAAACAAATCAATACCCCTGGCAACAGATTCCACAAGGTTGTCTGGTTTCCCGACACCCATCAAATATCGCGGTTTTTCGTATGGCAGCAAAACTGCCGTCTCCCCTGCAACCTCGTACAACGCCTTCGTAGGTTCACCAACACTCAATCCACCGATTGCATAGGCATCAAAATCAAGAGCTACCGTGCCACGTACACTGGCTTCTCGTAACTCGGGATAAAACCCACCTTGCACAATGCCAAATTGAACCTGTCCAGGCGTCGTCATCAATGAACCGGCCCCAATCGGATTGCCAGCAAGGTATGCATGCCGTTCACGGCAACGCGCCGCCCATCGTAAGGTTCGTTCCATCGATTCGCGAGTCTCTTCAATAGTTGCCGGGTAGTTCGTGCATTCATCAAACACCATGGCAATGTCACTACCGAGCTGTGCCTGAATGTCAGTTGCAAGTTCTGGTGAAAGTTCATGAACACTGCCATCAAGGTGCGACTGAAAACGAACACCCCGTTCCGTAATAACGCGTCGAGATGCGAGGCTAAAAACCTGATACCCGCCACTGTCAGTCAAAATAGGATGTGACCATCCCATGAAGCGGTGTAACCCACCTAGATTCGCGATCAACCGGTAACCGGGTCGAAGTAGGAGATGGTAGGTATTTGCGAGAACAATCTCGGCACCAATAGCTTCAAGATCACGTGGTGTTACTGCCTTAACCGCTCCCACCGTCCCCACTGACATGAAAGCTGGTGTCTCTACCAAGCCATGCGGTGTGCGCAGCTGCCCTCGACGCGACAGTCCATCGCATGCCGTAATATCGAACTCAAAGGAATTGGTCACCAAGTCACGTATACTACAGTCCAACTGTGGAGCGTCTCCGCATCGGCGTAATTTATGGGGGCAGGTCAGCCGAGCACGAAGTCTCTCTGGCCTCGGCCGCTTCAATATTTGACCAGCTCAATCCCGAGCGTTACGAACCCGTCCCTCTTTTTATTGATAAGACGGGAAACTGGAGTATTCCTGAACAATTTCCGACAACAAGGTCAGCGAGTACTCTCATAAAACAATCTCGCAATAGCGAACCAACTAACCTGAGCACTAGCAGCGAAGCCATTCTAGTGCCACGCCCAACACCGGAAACGATTCTTACGATAGCCCGAGATTCTTCTGTTCAAGGCAAAAGCGTTGACCGCGCCGTTGTGCGTGGATTCTCTCTGGACGTAGTTTTTCCAGTCGTTCACGGCAGCAATGGTGAAGACGGCACCCTACAAGGACTGTTAGAACTTGCCGATATCCCTTACGTTGGCGCAAGTGTTCTCTCCTCAGCTCTTGCGATGGATAAGACCATGGCAAAGGTCCATTTTTCTGCGTGTGGGCTTCCACTCGTTCGGCATCTGGTCGTCGCCTCAAAAGACTGGGAACAAAACCAAAAGAAGGTGATAACGAGCGTAAAGCAAGAACTAGGCTACCCGGTCTTCGTGAAGCCAGCTAATCAAGGTTCAAGTGTAGGAGTTTCAAAAGCGATCGACACCGACACGTTACGTTCTGCTTTCGCGACGGCTTGGAATTTCGATGAAAAGCTATTAGTCGAAGCTGCCGTCGAAAACACTCGAGAAATCGAGTGTTCTGTGCTGGGAAACGAAAACCCTAAAGTGTCGATTCCTGGCGAGGTCATACCAGCCGGAGAGTTCTACGACTACGAATCTAAGTACCTTAATGACTGTTCTGAACTCATCATCCCGGCAAAACTCACACAAACTCAAACACAAGAAATTCAATCAATGGCCCTCGCTGCTTACCGAGCGCTTGATTGCAGTGGCCTGGCACGCGTTGATTTTCTTTCTGATAATTCAGATGGTCAGATCTTTATCAACGAAGTAAATACGCTCCCAGGCTTTACCACAATCAGCCAATACGCACAGCTCTGGGAAGCTTCAGGCCTTTCGTATCCTGCCCTATTGGACGAACTTATCGAGCTCGCACTCAACCGACATCAAAAACGACAACGCTTCAAAAACATCTAAAGAAACAAAAATACACTGGCTGAAACAACATCTAAGTGCTTTGCAAGATTCTGTTTGAAGTAAAGAAATATCTAGTAAATCCGATACGTTCTCATGTGTTGATGAAAATTATTTTGACTTTTCTAGTCTTTCGTGCTTGACACGAAAATTTTCTCATCCATAATCTACATCTGGTATGAGGGTGGTCGGCTCAGCCCATCCCTTGTGATAGGTCGGTGCCGTTAACCAAGCTGAGCAGCCACATTCCAAGGAGGAAGAATGGCGAAGAAGAAGGCAGCGAAGAAGAAAGCTACCAAGAAGAAGGCCACTAAGAAAAAGGCCGCTAAGAAAAAGGCCACCAAGAAAAAAGCAACAAAGAAAAAGGCCGCCAAGAAAAAGGGCGCTAAAAAGCGCTAAGCGCAATTCTGCGCAAGAAAGGGGGGTCTTTAGACCCCCCTTTCTCTTTGTTTTATAGACCGACAAAAGCAACTCATCACTTTTAACCCTCCGGTTCGTTCCCACCCCCCATTAGGCTTACCCCGTCCCAAACGTATACCCTGTCGATTCGATCTCCAGCCTCAACTTTGTCAAGTACGTCCATACCATCTACAACGTTCCCAAACACCGTATATCGACTATCGAGATGCGGCTGTGGTGAATGAGTAATAAAAAATTGACTCCCTGCACTATCCCTCCAATCACGGGCCATACCAACCGAACCTCTCAAAAATGGTAACTGGTTATGTTCGTCCCGTAACGTATAGCCTGGCCCACCGTTTCCATCCCCCCTCGGATCGCCCGTGTGAACCGCACTGTTCGAAACGACATCATGAAACGTCAAGCCATCGTAATAACCCTGACTCGCTAAAGTGATGAAGTTCTCCGAAGTCAATGGCGCGTCGATAACCGCCAGCTCTATCTCTATTGTTCCGTAATCAGTCTCGATATAGGCATGTGGAGAAACCGTCGGATTAATGAGCTCCTTTGCATGATAGTCCACTCGGCGAAGTCCTTGAGCAGAACCAGCGCCTTCGAAACAGTCCTCCGGCAAAAGCCGCTCAAGATGTTCCATCGCTCGAACACGAATCGCCCATTCCGAATCCTTAAGGCCCTCTACAAGACTGTCTCGTGCGGCCGAGACGCCGTAATTAGTCAACGCATCCATCGCGGCCGCCCGAACTACAAATGAAGAATCGGGTGCAGCGTTATCTAACACTTCAATAAGTGATTCTTGTGACCCGCTATTTGAAAGTTTTCCCAGTAGACTGGCGGCAGTTTTACGAACACCGATATCGGAAGAGCGAAGATGCTCCTTAAGAATTTCAGCAGAAGCTGTTTCGTCAACTTCAACCAATGATTTAAGTGCTTGAGAAATAACCCGCTGATCCTCGTCGTTTAGCATGACGGTCAGTCGATAACGGGCCGCCTCTGGCTGAACCCAGCGAAGTCCTTCGGCAAGCGCTGAACGCACACGCCAGTCAGGATCTGGCCCCAAACCTGACAAAACGAACATGAAAGATTCTGGATCTGAATGAGCAAGCGCACGAAGTGACGCAGCACGAAGTGGTGCCCACGGGTGGGCGAGTAGTTCCGTAAATACTTCAACCGACTCGCTATTTTCGTGACCAGATAATGCCTCGACTGCTTCCAAGCGAAGTCGTCTATCAAGTGAGCGAATACGTACAAACTTGTCAAGAACAATAGTAGCCTCAGGTAGTGACATTGTTCCTAAAGCCTGAATGGCGCTCACAATCACTGAGCGGTCTCGTCGGTCAAAATCAAGCAGGTCAGTCAGCGGCGCGATAGCGCGAATGTCATCTAAAACACCAAGCGCGTGCGCCGCAATAGAAACGCCAACACTTCCTTGCACCCCAGTCAGTGTTGCTAGTGCCGGCAAGGCACGGTGGTCTTCTGTACGGCCCAACGCGTAAGCCACCGGCCACCACCATAAAATGGGTTGGCCACCATCACCGATTACCGCCTCGGCCAACGGTTCAAAAGCTTTGAGCTCACCCAGTGCATATATCCCAAGTCGAAAAGCCTCTACCTCTTGAGCATGAGGGTACGAAACGTCTTCAGGATCAACTTCAAAGGCAGACGTGACGTGTCTCTTAACCATTTCCCCTATTGCTGTAGCGGCCTCTGAAGCCCCAATCCTCGCAAGGCTCTGTGCCGCACGACCCTGAACAGCAGGGGAAATATCGTTCAAAGCAGAAACTAAGGGCTCCGTTGCCTCGGAATCGCCGATTAAACCGAGCCCAAATGCTGCCATCTGACGAACTTCCGGCTCAGAATCATGCAAGAGCGACGAAAGAACTTCCACACCCCCAGTTACACCAATACGCCCCAGAGCAAGTGCGGCCCGTCGTCTCACCGATGGCGAACCCTCGGTTGCAAGAAGAACAAGGTCAGGACGGAGTGTGGGTTCGGAAGGTTCAACAAGGCTATTCTCGGGTTCAACCTCATTATCGGAGACGACTGACTCCGGAACCGGGTCAGCTAGTTTACGTTGGTCCTCCAGTCGAAGAATCCACGAGATCTGTTCATCAATCGAAGGTGCAACTGGCACTGCCACGGGAGGGACAGATGTGCAGCCGGTCAATAAAATGACCAGAAAGACCATTGAGCGCAACAACAGATTACAGCGCGACATACCGAAGAGTATCGAACACACCATGATAGTAGATAGAATTTTAGCTATACTCGGCTCATCGTGGATTTTCGTTACATCGCGGTCGAGGGCCCGATCGCTGTGGGGAAATTCGCTCTCGCTCAAAAACTCGCGGCGAGATTGGACGCGAGTATCATTCTTGACGAGCCTGAGAACCCTTTCCTTCCAGATTTTTATGCCGGTCGGCCCGGAGCAGCTTTTCAAGCCCAATTATTCTCCTTACTTGGTCGCCATCGCCAACAAACGGCGCTGAAACAAGCGAACCTCTTTGCTCAGTTGACAATTTCTGACTACCTCTTTGACAAAGACAAAATATACGCCTATCTAAACTTAGACGACAATGAGCTTTTCATCTACCAGAAGCTCTTCGAACTTCTTTCGACAGAGGTACTCACACCCGATGTCGTGATCTATCTACAGATGCCAACTGATGTACTAAAGCAACGAACTCGGGTCAGTTCGACACCTGATGAACTCACCCCAGGCGACGCATATCTAAGCGAACTTAACGAGGCCTATAATCACTTTTTCTTTCACTACAATGCAACACCGTTACTCGTTGTTGAAACCTCAGGCTTTGACCTTGACTGGGGTGAGCAAGCCGTCGATGACCTCATAAAACAACTAAAAACAATGGGCCAAGGCACCCGCTACTACGTGCCTCGAACGGCAAATCAATAGAGATAATTATCGTTGCTAGGGCAATAACTTCCTTTTATGTCAAAGCCAACTCAAGACCCTGTCGAGTACCTTTTTGGTCTTGAACAATTCGGTGTCAAGCTCGGCTTACAAACTATTCGTCTCCTTGCGACTTCGCTAGGCTCTCCGGAGGACACATTTCACACAATACTCGTAGCAGGCACGAACGGAAAGGGTTCCGTTGCAGCCATGATTGAACACGGGCTTCGCGCAAGTGGTCTACGAGTCGGATTATTTACTTCCCCCCATTTATCCAACATTAATGAGCGTTTCGTGCTCAATGGACAGTGCGTAGACGCTCCCACCCTCACAGCCGCAGCACAGCGGATACAAGAAACTGTCGCCAAATTAATTCGTAACGGTGACCTCAAACATCACCCCACATTTTTCGAAGCAACAACTGCTTTGGCTTTCTTACTTTTCGAACAAACTTCTGTTGAAGTCGCCGTTGTTGAGGTTGGAATGGGCGGTCGATTTGATGCGACGAATATGGTCACACCTATCGGCATCGCAATCCCATCCATTGATATCGACCACCAAGAATTCTTAGGCGACACACTCGAAAAGATTGCATATGAAAAAGCTGGGGTGATCAAGACAAACAGCCTTGTCGTGACCGCCGAAGAAAAGAAAGAACCACTTAGGGTACTGCGTTCCGAGTCAACAAAACAAAATGCTCGCCTAGTCCAAGCAAACATAAACGTCGAAGTGAGGTCTTCCACAAATGACGGGCTTACTTTCATCGAACAAATAAGGACTCCACATAGGTGCTATGGTCCGCTCCAATTATCCTTGCGCGGTCACCACCAAATCAATAACGCTGTAGTCGCGATACGCTTGTTAGAAGAGTTGTCAAATTCAGGTATTGATGTACCCGCCAAAGCAATCGTTGCTGCCATAACTAAGGTGCGATGGCCCGGGCGACTTGAACTTTTAGAGATTTCACCAAAACGAAAAGTTCTACTCGATCCCGCACATAACGTTGCCGCCGCCGCCAAATTAGGCGCGTACATCAACCAGTGGCGCCCTCAGGGTTTACCTTTCGTTTTTAGTGCTCTCCGTGACAAAGATGTTTCGGGTATCTTGCTCGCTCTAGACACCGCAATCACTCATATTGTCTGTACATCAATCGACAGTCCGCGTGCTCAATCACTCGATCAGTTGACCCAGATAGTCCGTAAAATCAGGCCCGATATCTCTCTCGATGCGAACGAAAACCCTAGTAAAGCCCTTGATTTATGCTGGAACAAAGGACCTTTAGTAGTCGTAACAGGGTCTGTCTTTTTGGTAGGAGCAGTGAGAGAAACACTTGCTTTACGCCAGCAAGATAGCAACACTAGTTTGGCGCGGATGTATAATTAGAACGTCACCAGCGCAAATATACTCCCACACCGGATGCGTGCTTTTCTCTTAGCTCTGCTGGTAGTTTCGCTCGTTCCTGACACTACTTTTGCGCAGGGATTCCCGAGCCTACCGTTCGATTCGAGACAATTTCGAATTGAGCAAGTAACGGAAACCCATCTACGACTGAACGATGAGGTTGAAATCACTGGTGACACTTTCCAGTTCTATGCCGACCAAGTGGACATCTACGTCAACGAAACAGAAGAACCCACGGAAGATATTACTTTTTCGCTAGTTGCTACTGGAAATGTCGTTTTTGTTTCAACGGACACACGTATCGCTGCCGAACTAGTCGAATTTCAAACGGGGGATCAAACGGCCGTTTTCCACAACGCAAATGGTTCAATCAACATGGGGGACGAAGTCGACCGCAGCATGTTCGGAACCCAAGAGCCTGATTTACTTTTTTATGGTGAAAAAATAGAACGGATTGGACCCCGAACCTACCGTTTGACCAAAGGCGCCTTTACTAGCTGTATTCAGCCAACTCCACGCTGGGAAGTAACTGCCTCAACTCTGACAATCAACCTTGATGAATATGTGGTACTTCAAAACTCAGTCATTGAAGTAAAAAATGTACCGGTTTTCTATTTTCCAGCGCTGTATTACCCGATTCAACCTGATGGTCGTGCCACCGGATTTTTGATGCCTACGTACGGAGCTTCGACATATCGTGGCACGAGCCTTAGTAATGCATTCTTCTGGGCACCTACGCAGAGTCAGGATGCAACAGTCTTCCACGACTGGTTTGCTCAGACAGGTCAAGGTTTCGGTTCCGAGTATCGATTCACGCGAGGAGGAGGTTCGCAAGGACAAGTTCGGAGCTATTTCCTCAATGAGCGTGAAACAGAAATATCTTCTGGAGGCGGAACGAGTGTTTTACCTGCACGACAAAGCTTCGACTTGAGAGGCCTTGCGAACCAAAGGATCGGAGATGTATGGACCGCTCGAGGCCAAATTAATTACTTTTCAGACATCACTGTCCAGCAAACGTACAACCACAACATCTTCGAGGCATCCAACCGAAACAGAAGTTTTTCCGGAAACCTAACCGGCAGACTCGGCAGATATCAACTGAGTAGCACATACGACGTCAATGAAACATTCTTTGGAGATACCCAATCAACACTTAACGGCGGTGGGCCTCGAATCGGACTTGCTCAAGGAAAAACAGAAATACCAGGCACGTCTATGTATTACTCACTAAATGCAGAGTATGTGCATCTACTTCGGGTCTCAAAGTTCTTCCGCGATGAAGGTGATGTCAATCTCGATTCGGGTCTGAACCGGATGGACATTAATCCAATTCTTCAAATCCCATTTACTAAATGGCCATTTCTAAAACTGGACTCTAGTGTTCAATGGCGAGGAACTTACTGGGACGAAAGCTTGGATGTTCTGGCTCAACCCATTGAACAGATAGACACCGGTGTTGGCCGTTCCTTCATAGAACTGGCTACTCGAGCAACAGGTCCGTCATTCGTCAAGATTTGGGATACACCAAACAGCGGCTATTCGGAACGAATGAAACACCTTATTGAGCCCTGGGTAGCCCTCCGCCGGACAACGGCCATTGATAATTTCAATCAGATCGTCCGCCTTGAAGGGATTGATTCGATTGTTGGAAATGTCTCACAGGTCACGCTAGGGCTCGACAATAGAATCTATGCCAAAGTTTTTGAAGGTGGCGCCGAATCTGTATCACGAGAAATTGTTTCGGTATCCCTTACGCAAAGCTACTACACCGACGCAAACGCTGCTGAGTTTGATCGAAGTTTTCGAACAAGTTTCAACCGCACTCCACCCACTAATTTTTCGCCAGTCTCCCTACTAGTTCGGACCCAACCAACACAACAGACAGGGGGCACATTACGTGCGGAGTTCGATTCTACCCACAGAGCTTTACGAACGATAGCTGCCGAAGGTAGTTATGAGTTCAGAGGCTGGCTCGAAACAAGAAACGGCTGGAGTCAACGCCGTTTTATAGCCGGGTTACCTGGTTTCAATGATCCTAGCCGCTTAGATCATTATCTGAACTCCTATACAGCCGTCAGAACTCACGACAATAAGTTTGGGGGACTATATACGTTTAACTACGATGTTCTTCGCGGCAGACACTTACTGCAACAATTACGCGTTTACTACAATGCTCAGTGCTGCGGTATTAGTGCTGAATATCAAGTGTTTAACTTTGAAGGACTGGGCATTCGAGCACCGATCCCAAGAGATCGTCGATTCAATGTCTCTTTTACACTAGCTGGCCTCGGAACATTCGCAAACGTTTTTGGAGCATTTGGTGGTGGCGGGGGTAGTGGCGGCTTCGGCGGAAGCAGCGGAGGCTACGGATTCTAGTGACACGTACAGTCCTAATAACAGGTGCCGCTGGATTTGTTGGTACCCACCTTTTGAAATCTCTACTGTCTGAAACGCCGACGCCCCGTATCGTGGGATGGAAGCGACCGAATACCAATCCGGCTCAAGCCTCACTCAGCATTCAACAAAACAAATCTATCGAATGGCATGCTGTAGACATCCTTCAAAGTAAAGACGTCATCAACGCGGTTGCGGAAGCAAGACCAACAGAAGTATTTCATTGTGCTGGAATAGCAAGTGTTGCGGATGCAACGAAACAGACCACACGAACACTCGCCGTTAATGTTCTCGGCACCCTTAACCTTATGCAAGGCCTCAAACGTCTAAATACTAGTTTCCGGATGCTCTTACCTAGTTCCGCGACAGTCTATCGCCCAAAACTCGGACAACTAAATGAACATGACGAGGTTGGACCGATCACCTCCTACGGACTCAGTAAACTAGCGCAGGAAATGCAAAGTCTTCGTTTCCTTTCAGACAAGCAGCAGGTGGTTATCACTAGATCGTTCACCCATATTGGACCTGGACAATCTTTATCGTACGCCGCCTTCAGCTTTGCACACCAGATAGC
>CAYFJM010000024.1:0-13330 GCA_964343415.1 uncultured Vicinamibacteraceae bacterium
GAGGCGTACCCATTCCGGCTCTCTATTGCACGTCCTGCCACGAAGCCACGTTGACGAAAGCCTTGACTGACCGAGCCGCGACAATCTTTGAAACTTATGGTGCAGATGCGTGGTATGAGCATGAACTCACTGAGTTCATACCTCACAATTTCACCTGCCCTTCATGTGGAAATGGAACATTTGAACGAGAGCAGGACATTCTTGATGTCTGGTTCGACTCCGGTTCAAGCCATGAAGCAGTGCTCGCATCGAATAAAGCTCTTACATGGCCTGCAAATCTTTACCTTGAAGGGTCAGACCAACACCGTGGATGGTTCCATAGCTCGCTGCTTGTCGGACTCGGGACACGTAACGCCGCGCCATATAAACAAGTTCTCACTCATGGTTTCGTGGTTGACGAGGACGGAAGAAAAATGTCCAAATCGCTCGGCAATGTCATCGATCCCAACACGATTATCAAACGACACGGAGCCGAGATACTACGACTATGGGTTGCAATGGTCGACTACCGCGAAGAAATGCGTCTTGGTCAGGAGATTCTCGATCGTGTGGTTGAAGCCTATCGGAAAATTCGGAATACATTACGGATAATGACCGCCAATCTTTACGATTTCGATCCATCAACCGATGCTGTCCCGCATGACCAACTTGAAGAAGTAGATCGTTACGCACTTGCACGTTACGGAGAAACAGGATCGAAAATTATTGACGCATATGAACGCTACGATTTTAAATCAATCTCACATACTCTGAACCAATTCTTAACAGTCGAGATAAGTGCGTTCTATATTGATGTATCAAAAGACAGACTTTACACATATGCAGCTCACTCGAAAGAACGGCGGTCGGCACAAACAGCACTACACACAATCACCGATGGCTTAGCAAGATTGCTTGCGCCTTTACTCCCCTTTACCACTGAAGACCTTTGGCGTTTTCTACCTGGCCGTCAAACATCGAGCGTCCATCTCTCTCAATTCCCAAACAACTGTAACGAAATGATCGACGATGACTTGCTTAGTAGTTGGAAGCGTCTTCTCGCATTGCGCGAACATGTAAATCGACAACTCGAACAGTTGCGAAAAGAAAAAGTTATCGGTACCTCTCTTGAAGCAACCGTGTCACTTCACGTAGATGGGGTCACGACGACTCTGCTCGAATCATACAAACCATTTCTACCAACGCTGTTTATTGCCTCGAACGTCGTGATAAGGCCAAATACAGCAAACGAGCTGGGCCCAAACACCAGTAAGAGCTCGGCAACAGCAGAACCAGGTAATGTTTTTGTAGAACATGATGACGGTGGCCGATATGCTGGTTCGGCATTAATTGAAGTCGAACGGACAGTCGGCTCAAAGTGCGATCGTTGCTGGCGATACGTGGATTCTGTTTCAGTATCCGAACCCAGTGGTTTATGTAGCCGCTGTATTGAGGCATTGGCTGGGGTGCATTAACTTGTCATCTGATTTTCCTTCGAGACGGCTGATGTTTGGCTTTGCCGCGTCAATCTTGTTCATTGATCAGCTCACAAAGGCGCTTGTTCTTCAGTATCTGGCTCTTCACGAAAGCATCAGTATCATCCCTAATTTTCTCGATTTCCGCTATGTGCAGAACACAGGAGCAGCATTTGGATTTCTAAATAATGCTGACATCCCGTTTAAACCTGCACTTATGACCGCAGTTGCCCTTTTTGCGCTGATCGCAATAGGGATCTACACGAGCCGTCTTTCTTCGGAAGAACCGCTGGCAAAAATTGGTCTCGCAGCTATTATGGGTGGCGCATGCGGAAACCTCGCCGATCGCATTTCAGCTGGTTATGTTGTTGATTTTATCGATGTATATTGGGGTGCCTGGCATTTTTGGGCTTTTAATGTCGCCGATGCATCTATCACCCTTGGCGCTGGATGTCTCATCCTCGATATGGCAGTCTTGAATAGACATGTATCCGAAACTACTAGAACTCGGTCCAATTAGCATCTACTCATACGGCTTATTGCTGGTGTCAGCTTACCTAGTTGGTCTTCAACTAGCCGTATCGCGAGGACGAGCGCGGGGGCTTGACGGCAACCGTGTCATGGACCTCGGGATTGCAATCATTGTCGCAGCCCTAATCGGGGCAAAATTATTGTTGTTTTTTGTTGAATTTGATCACTTCACTTCCAATCCGGATGAACTTTGGGCACTCCTTCGGTCCGGCGGTGTCTTCTACGGCGGTTTAATACTCGCCGTTGGCGTAGCTTTCTGGTACATGAAACGCCACGCCATGCCTCTATGGACTACTTGCGACGCCTTCGCACCAGGCATCGCGCTTGGACAAGCTGTCGGGCGTATCGGGTGTCTTCTTGCTGGTTGTTGCTATGGTCATCCAACTGATCTTCCGTGGGCCGTAACTTTTACCGACCCACTTGCGGCCAGCAACGTCGGAACCCCCCTCGACACTAATCTGCATCCCACCCAACTCTATGAATCACTTGCCGCATTATTTATTTTTATTTTCCTTCTGATATGGGAACGAAAGCGTCGCATGTTCGCTGGTCGGATTTTTTGGACTTATCTCTTGTTGTATCCAACGGCTAGATTTGTTATTGAATTTTTCCGTGGTGACCCACGGGGAACAGTCTTCGACCTGTTATCGACTTCACAGTTTGTATCGATCCTGATCGTGCCACTCAGTGTTGCAATGCTTATCCTGCTCGCCAGAAAAAATCGCTCTGGTCATGGGGCAACCTCTACACCTGCCCACGCTTAACATTCATCGTGCCCGATAGCGCGACCTCTCAACGACTTGCTCAAACAAAATCAGAGTACCTGACACTAGAGGTTAGTGATGAAGACGCTGGACACCGAGTCGACCGATTCCTAGTTCTCCATTTGGCCAATATGACACGGTCGCAAATACAAAAACTGATAAAAGATGGTCGGATCACAATCGACCACAAATTAGCCCGAGCTAGTACTACAGTTCATACCAATAATATTGTCACCATTGAATTCCCGGCCGCTATTCCCGCAAAACCTAAGGCTGAGCCACTATCGATTGATATTATTCACGAAGACAGTGACGTAATCGTTGTCAACAAACCGTCCGGAATGGTCGTGCACCCGGCCGCCGGTCACCCTGATGGCACTTTGGTCAACGCGCTCATACACCACGTGCATGACTTAAGTGGCATCGGAGGTGAATTGCGTCCTGGCATCGTCCACCGTCTAGATCGTGGCACATCGGGCCTGATTGTTATTGCCAAGCATGACCAAGCCCATACCAACCTAGCTAAACAATTCAAAGATCGAAAAGTTGAAAAAGAATATACGGTGCTCGTTTGGGGTGTCGTTCAGCAGGGCAGACGAATTGACCTGCCAATCGGAAGAGATCCGATAGACAGAAAAAAGATCTCAACACGTTCACGTCGTGCACGCGAAGCTGTCACTAGAGTCGTAAGAGCTGAGCATCTCGACGGTGTCTCATTTCTTAAAGTCACAATTGCAACTGGACGTACACATCAAATCCGTGTTCATCTCAGTGCCATCGGCCACCCGATCGTGGGTGATCCAACATACGGTGGAACGAAACGTCATCCACCGGCACATCTTCGACCCTTGCAGCGTCTCGATCGACCGTTTTTACATGCGTCACGACTAGTCTTTACTCATCCCAATGATGGGAGTTCTGTTGATTTATCATGTGAGCTTCCTGAGGACCTTCGGTCTGTAATTGGCGAGATCAGGACAATCACTACTGACCGAAAAAATCAAAGGTAAACATGACGTGGAGGGTGCTGTATGAAAGAAAAGAACGGCGTCACACTATCCAGTCAGGTCATCCATGCGGGAAAGGTTTTTGCCGCAGTAAATGAGCATGTTGAACTACCGACGGGCCGCCAGGTTAAGTTAGACATAATCCGCCACAATCGATCGGTAGTCCTGCTACCAATGCCTGACAGTAATCACATCGTTTTAGTTAGACAGTACCGACACACAATCAAGCAATGGATGTGGGAACTACCAGCAGGAAATGTTGAAAACGATGAACATCCAGACGATGCTGCCCATCGGGAATGCACAGAAGAAACGGGGCTGAAAGCTTCTAGTATCGAACGTCTCGGTGCCTTCTTCTCAGCACCAGGCTACTGCGACGAAGAAATGCATTTTTATCGCCTTACAGGCTTAACGCCAGTCACCGAAACAGAACTCGATACCGATGAAATACTAGAACCACATACATTATCACTCGACCACGCTCGACGCCTCATGTCAAAGCGACAAATTATTGATATGAAAACCGCACTCGGCCTGACATTCATTTAAAAAAACTGATTCACTGAACAGTTTGATGATGGACACTAACATCCGTAGGTTCATCAGCAGGTCTGTGTGATTGAGGTGGAGGTGTTAATGCTAATTTCAGCACGTCATCAACCATCGACACGTAATGCACTCGTATTTCACGCCTCAATTCTTCACTAAGATCTTCATTGACATTTTTCTCATTTTGCTTAGGAAGAATTACATCGAAAATACCCAACCGACGAGCAGCCAATACTTTTTCCTTAATCCCCCCGACAGGTAAAATGACCCCAGAAAGAGTGATCTCACCGGTCATCGAAACATCTCCACGCACCGGTCGTCCGGTAAGTTCTGACACCAGGGCAGTAACCATCGTCACACCTGCGGACGGTCCATCTTTTGGAATAGCTCCTGAAGGTACATGTAAATGTAACTCCGCTTGCTTATAAAACTCCGGATCGACATCATACCGATTCGAATTAGCACGACACCATGACACCGCTGCCCGTGCCGATTCCTTCATCACATCGCCAAGGTGTCCAGTCACCGTCAATGAGCCGGATCCAGTCATTCGAGTAGCTTCAACAAAAAGCACGTCACCTCCAACCGGTGTCCATGCAAGACCAATCGCTACTCCTGGTCTCTTGGTACGCTCAGCAACTTCTTCATCAAGGAATTTCGGTGCGCCGAGCATTTCAATGACTTCATTAGGGGTAATCGTTATCGGAGAATCATTACCTTCGACATGCCGACGGGCAATCTTTCGGCATAGTGCACCCACCTCTCGTTCGAGGTTCCTAACACCAGCCTCCCGGGTATAGCCACGAACAACACAACGCACAGCGTCTTCCGCAAAGGTAATCTGCTCAGAACTCAAGCCATGATTCTCAACCTGTCTAGCGATGAGATGTTCATTCGCAATGACCAGTTTTTCGTCCTCCGTATAGCCTGGTAGCTCTAACACCTCCATCCGGTCTCGTAACGCAGGTGGGATCGGATCAAGGACATTGGCAGTGGTTATAAAAAGTACCTCAGAAAGATCAAACGGCACATCAAGATAGTGGTCGCGGAAGTCTGTATTTTGCTCTGGGTCAAGGACTTCAAGAAGGGCCGAGGCCGGATCTCCTCTAAAATCCATCCCAAGTTTATCGATCTCATCAAGGATAAAAACCGGATTCTTTGATTCCGCCCGTCGTAAACCTTGAATAATTTGCCCAGGCAAGGCACCAATATATGTTCTCCTATGACCGCGTATTTCCGCCTCGTCTCGCATCCCTCCCAATGACACGCGTACAAACTTCCTATCGAGAGAGGCTGCAATTCCTTTCGCCAGTGATGTTTTACCTACCCCCGGTGGCCCAACTAAACATAGGATGGGACCTTTCAAATCGGGTTTTAGCTTGCGAACAGCTAAGTATTCAAGAATTCTATCTTTTGCCTTCTCAAGGCCAGAGTGATCACCATCCAGAGTCTTTTTCGTACGAACTAGGTCGATGGTTTCCTCTGTCCGAAGGTTCCACGGAACCATGACCAACCAATCGAGATAAGTACGGGACACCGTATACTCGGCTGCAGCCACTGGCATCTTCGAAAGCCGGTCTAGTTCACGAAATGCTTCTTTTTGCACCGCCTCCGGCATTCCAACAGCATTAATCTTCTCTCGTAAATCCTCTATCTCTTTAGTTTGATCATCTGTTTCACCCAGTTCTTTCTGAATTGCCTTCAGCTGCTCACGTAACAAATATTCACGCTGGTTCTTACCAACCTCAGACTGCACTTCAGACTGAATCTTTGAACCAAGCTCAAGAACCTCGAGTTCTTTAATAAGAATTCTATTCAGGTGATCCATCCGTGAACGAAGGTCGAGTGTCTCAAGTATTTCTTGTTTGGCAGCCGTGGCAAGGGTGGTAAGACTGGAGGCTATAAAGTCGGTAAGTTTACCCGGATCAGTAATGTTTCCTGAAAGCGCCTGTAAATCATCAGACAGAAGCGGAGACAAGGAAACTACTTGTTGAAAATTGTTGTTAATGTTTCTTAACAGCGCATCGATCTCAAGACGGTCTGAGTCAGAAACTGATTCCTCGGCGCCACTGACAGCCGCGCGAATAAATGGAGTCGTTTCTACAAAGCCCTTAAGCGACACACGAGCAAGACCCTGAACAATCAATCGCAAACTTCCATCTGGAAGCTTAAACATCTTATGGATATGAGTGATTGTCCCAACTGAAAATAAGTCCTCTTGGGTAGGTTCCTCAATAGATGCCTCTCGCTGGGTAAAAACCCCAACGAGCTGGTCATCAGCCAAAGCCTGTTCGATAAGTCGAATAGACGCTTCCCTAGCAACCGCGAGAGGCATAAACGAGTTCGGAAACAACACGGTGTCACGAAGCGGAAGAACGGGAAGTTCGTCGGGAATTGAGACTGGACGATCATCTCCGGAACCACTGCTTTGTTCAGATAGATCCACTTCGTCGCTCAACTGACGACCTCCTCTTCGAACAAATTCATCAGCACTGTTGACCTGCCAAAAGTAATACTTATTCGGTCATAACAAATCGTTGGACATATTCAGTTAGTATGATCTGAGAATAGCAATACCGCGCTTCGAGGCGGGCCATCCGCCTTATCGATTTCTACTTCAGATTCACGTTTCTCTTCGCAATACTTGCAACGCACAGCAAACGGCAGCGCTCGTAATCGTTGTGCGGATATTTCATCCCCACATTCATAGCACTCACCAAAAGTGCCATTATCGAGCAGCAGGAGCGCGTCGCCGATCTTCTTAAGTGTCTCAGCCTTCATTTGAATCAACGCAAACTCGATGTCCGCTTGAATGTCCGCCTCTGAACTTTCAGCTTCATCACGAACTCCCTGCTTAGGCACAGTCGCATTCTCTGTTCGAACATCACGCGTTTTGTCGTAAACCTCCGCCATAATTTCTACGCGACGGTCCTCAAGAATTCGTTTTAATTCGTTATATCTTTCTTTTTCCATTACCACTCCCAACACGCTACGACCTATTCTCGTCCTTGAACAGCTAACGAGGCGCCGCGCCTATCTTCTCGGATCCAAACAGTAGGCACTGCATACACTGCGACAAAAATGTTTAGTCACCCTACAAATTACATGCAAGATGGGTGCCAAAAACGTCCAAAACGCCCAAAAACGGTAAATTCGTATAGAGCGCTAGCTACATTAGCGTGAACTCGTGCGAAATCGACGAGTTTGACCGAGCTATCGAAAAACGCTTAGGGGGCCTCAGAAACTTCTGATAGATGTATAGATACGGTACTTTAGAGCCCCTAAAACGTAGGAGTAATACTCGCGAGTAACGCCCTAACTACTCCGTATATTACAGAATTTGTTTTTACTAGTCATTAATTTCAAGTTAAAGCTGTGTAAATCATTATTCATTGCTTCATAGCTGCCATCTCGACGATCGACCTATAAAAGCGACAAAATGCCAATCAAATCGGACAACCCAGCCTGTCATAATTGACACTGACTACGGCCATCTTCGATGGTCTGGCGATCTAATTGCTCGAGGTCTATTGAGAAATGTCAAAGTCCAGTTGTCCACTCTGTAACCGACGGAAAATGCGACGTTCCTGCCCAGCACTTGGGAAGAAAATATGTGCTGTTTGCTGCGGAACAAAAAGACAAGTTGAAATCACGTGTCCTTCTGATTGTAGTTATCTGCAATCATCGACTGCACACCCACCCGCCGCTATCCAACGCCAACAAGAGCGAGATTTGAAATTTTTGCTGCCAACACTTCAAGGCCTTACCGACCGTCAGCACCAAATTTTGTTTATGGTGCAGTCGTTTTTAAGAATTGACCGCACTGATCTTTTGCCTGTCACTGATAGTGACGTACAACAAGCGGCAGCTGCACTTGCCCAAACATACGAAACGGCAAGTCGAGGCATTGTCTACGAACACTCCCCACCGAGTGTCACCGGACAACGTCTCGCCAAGGAAATCAGTGATTTTATAGAAGCAAAACGATCCGAGGGAACACGATTTTCAGATACCGACCTCGCCATGGCAATGCGCCGTCTGGAAACCGCCGCGCAAACCGCCAAAACATCTCTTGTGAGTCATGACGATCCAGACAACATTTCTGATACCAGTTACCTTTCACTACTGCGTCGAGTCCTGAAAGAACCCAGATCTGATAGTGACGCTGCAAAGGTAGAACCGACAAAAACTGAGGAGTCGACACTGATCGTTCCTGGCCGCTAAGCTGGGAACAACCCTCCACTAATTTTCAATGCTATGATTAATAGTTCAACCTAACTTAGTAGACGAAGGATATATGGCCAAACGCTGCGACATCTGTGGAAAAGGGCCGGCCGTCGGCCGGAACGTGAGCCACGCACATAACGTTACCCGAAGACGGTTCGAAGCGAATATTCAAAGAGTCAGGGTTCTTCTTGGTGGAACAGTGAAACGGATTCGCGTCTGCACACGTTGCATTCGATCGAACAAGATCACAAAAGCGGCATAATACGTTTACTTGTGGTAAGAATCCCGATATCCACTGAGAAAGCTCCTGAAGCGGTAGGCGCGTACACGCAAGCGATTCGGTCTGAAAACCTTATTTTTGTATCAGGTCAACTCGCGATAAATCCTGAAACCGGAATGATGTCCGGGAAAGACATTGCCGAACAAACGGACCGGGTACTTCGTAACCTTGAGGCAGTCATCTGCGCGGCCGGAGCGACGCTTACTGATGTCGTTAAAACAACTGTCTATCTCGCAAACATGAATGACTTTACCGCAATGAATAAAGTCTACGAAGAATATTTTTCTGAATCACCGCCAGCTAGGGCTGCTGTTGAAGTGTCACGCCTACCGAAAGATGCTCTAGTCGAAATAGATGCAATTCTTGTTATCCCTTCATAGCTCGACCCGATTTCTCATTAAAGTCTTCCGAGTAGATCTTTAGCAACATCTCGGTTTCCAGTATCGCGCACCTATCTGCATACAGATACTTACTGTTGCTTGAGGACACGCTCTACATTAAGTACACCTGGCACAGCACGGACCACCTTAATGACCCGTTGTAGATGCTTCAGGTCTCTGATATCAATCGTGACACTGATGTGACCATGCTGATGTTCATGCACCGTGGCTTCCACTTTTCGAATATTGATTTTTGTATCTGAAATGCGAGACGTAACATCCGCCAACATACCTCGTCTGTCTTCGACCTGAATTGTCAAACAGACAGTAAATAAAGTCTCGCCCGTGACAGAAGAATCCCATACAACTTCAATCCGCCGATCCGGATCGTAAAACAGATTCGTAACGTTTCGGCAGCTAGCAGAGTGTACTGATACACCCTTTCCCCGAGTAACGTAGCCAACTATTTTTTCGCCACGTATGGGATTACAACAACCAGCACGAAACACCATGAGGTCATCAAAGCCACGAACCTTAATCTTATGTTGATTAGGTCGAAGTAACCGGCGAACAGCGGAAGCAATAGCAATACCTTTTTTCGGTTCGCCCAGTTGATGATCTGGGACCAGTTTGGACAGTAGACTGCGAGTAGAAACCTTGCCATAACCTACAAGAGCAAATAAATCATCTACTTTCTGCACACCAAAATCACCGCAGGTAGATTCCAACATTTCAACTTCTAGTACGGTTTTGACCTTAAGATCAAAATGCCGAATCTGTTTTTCTAGCATCTTACGTCCGAGCTCTACCGCTCGAGCCTTTTCTTCAACATGAATGAAATGCTTGATTTTGTTTCTGGCTCGTGTGGTTGCAACAAAATTCAACCAATCACGCGCTGGACTATGGTCAATAGCTGTCACGACCTCCACAATGTCACCACTCTTCAGCTGACTACGAAGTGGCACCATCTGCCCATTCACACGAGCACCGACACACATGTGACCAATATCTGTATGAACTGAGTAAGCGAAGTCGACGGCTGTTGCCCCTCGGGGCAAAGCCTTCACCTCTCCCTTAGGCGTAAATATGTAAACCTCTTCTGGGTACAGATCAAGCTTTAAACTACTAATAAACTCACTCGGGTCTGGAACATCGTGTTGCCATTCCAGCAACTGGCGCAGCCAAAGAAAATACTGCTCGTCCTCAGCAGCTCCCATGCGGCCTTCTTTATATTTCCAGTGAGACGCAATCCCTTCTTCAGCAATGCGATGCATCTGCTGTGTGCGTATTTGCACTTCAAAGGGAAACCCTTGGTCACTGACCACTGAAGTATGCAGCGAACGGTAACCGTTCGGACGAGACATGGCAACGAAATCCTTAAACCGACCAGGCACAGGCGCCCATGTCTGATGAATAATTCCTAGCGCCGCATAACAATCCTTCACTGACTCCGTGACGACCCGAACGGCGACAAGATCGTAAACTTGGTCCAGTGAAACCTTCTGGCGGCGCATCTTCTTCCAGATACTAAATAGTCGTTTCGTTCGCCCTTCGAGCGCGATAATCGGAATACCACCATTCCGTAATTTTCGCTCTAGCGTTTTGTTCAGTATTACAACAGCCTCTTGCGTAGCACGACGTCGTTCATCGACCTGATCCTTTAGAGATTGATACTCCAGCGGATCAAGGTGACGAAATGCAATCGCTTCCAACTCATTCTTGATTTTGCTCATTCCAAGTCGATGAGCGATCGGAGCATAAATATCAAGGGTTTCCTGCGCAATCTTGATGCGTTGCCCTTCTTGTAAATGACTGAGTGTGCGCATATTGTGAAGACGATCAGCCAGTTTCACCAAGATTACCCTCGCATCGTCAACCATCGCCAACAACATCTTGCGAAAGTTTTCCGCTTGCTGTTCTTCAACAGTAGAAAACGGAATCGAACTAATCTTGGTTAGTCCTTCGACAACATGTGCCACATCAGTTCCGAACAACTGCTCGACATTTTCAATCGTCGTGAGCGTGTCTTCGACAACATCATGCAGTAAGCTCGCCGCAATCGCGACATCATCAAGATGCATGTCAGCAACCAGACCAGCCACTTCAAGCGGGTGCGTAATGTACTGCTCTCCTGAACGCCTGGTCTGACCTGCATGAGCTAGGGACGAAAACTCATACGCTCGCCTGAGTAAATCAGTGTCAGCCTCTGGGCTATAGCCCTTAACCGTTACAAGTAGGTCGTCAAATCCGATCATCTCAATCGTCTAAATAGAGGTAACACTATGGTTTACAGAACATAATTCCGCATATCTAAACTCGCCGCCTAAATGTATCAACAAACTCTTGAAAACCGTCCAAGACAGGTTGGTTACGCCCATTAATTCGCTACACCCTGAAACCAGCCTGTCCAGTACAGATCAGTTGTAATACCAAACCTGTAAACCATTGATAAAAAGCATGATAGCCGATGATATCTATGCTTGACTTGCTAATTTTCACTTAACTATACTGGTGCCGCAACCTAGGGCACCTGGGACAGCAGTTGCTCTAGAAATCGAGGCACCAGTTAGTTCAAGCCCCGCTCAAAGCACATTGCTTTTTTGTGTGTGGTTTGAAGGTTTGAAAAAGTAAGGGGACATTATGCAGACGGTACGCTCACTAGCCAAATATGCGCTCATCGTAGCCATTACTATGCCGCTCGTTTCATGCGCATTTTTCGACCAACTCAGCGCGATGCGGACGTTTAAAGATGCAAACTTCCTTTATGGCCGAGGTGATTACGAGGCAGCGATTGAGGAATACCAAGTAGTTCTCGACGCCGTTCGTGCAGATCCAGAGGGCGAACTAGCTCAAGGAATGTCAATCGCCTATTTCTACGTTGGGAATAGCTACGACAGTCTCTACAAACCGGCTTTCCAGGGTGAGCGTGAGAATGATGAATTCTTGGCCAATGCTGAGGAATACTATCAACTTGCTGCTGACAACATTCCGAACGCTGAGTTCAAGAAACTCGCTATGCAGTATCTCGTCGCAGTTTACGGGCCAGATAAACTTAACGACCCGACCCGGCGGTCGGAAATGCTACAGCAAATGCTGACACTTGAGCCTGAGAATCCAGACAATTACTTTGTCTTGGCTCAGCTCTACGAAGAATCAGGACTCGCTGAAGATGCAGAAATGATCTATCAAGCAGCGGTCGATCTAAATACCGAAGATCCAAATGGTTATCTGCAATTGGCCGGGTTCTACAATCGCACTGGTAATTTCGAATCAACGATTGAACAGCTTCAGGCAAGAGCTCGAGTCGAACCAGACAACCCTGAGGCCTACTACACAATCTCGACGTTCTATTGGGAAAAAGCTTTCCGTGATTTCCGTATCACGCAAGACCAGAAGGCCGAGTACGTTCTGGCTGGTCTTGGTGCTGCTGACCAAGCTATTGGGCTAAATGAAAATTACGTGGATGCGCTAGTCTACAAAAACATTTTGCTTCGAATGCAAGCCGGAATGCTTGTGTGCGAAGATACTGATGACACCGAATGTATCAACGAGCAGGAAGGTCTCATCGCGGAAGCGGATACTCTTCGGGACCGAGCCCAAGAAATTCAGGATGAAGCTCGAGGTGCCGCAATAGCTGCCGCTCAAGCGGAAGCTGAAGGCAATTAGATTCTCGTTGCTGAATTTTTGATTGCGAAAAGGCCGGACGTTTTTTAGCGTCCGGCCTTTTTCTTTTTCTGTCACAAATGTAAAACCCGTATGAAATAAAGAACTTAGATTTCTTAAACATCTAGGCCAAGTAACAGTTAAATCAGAACCCTAATTAATGAATGAAGGACTCACACATGAGGATTACGAAGTTACTGATCTTGTTGGCTACACTATTCGCTCCGGTTGAGTCCTTGGCTCAGTCCGATACCACCGTACTGTTCATCGGCAACAGCTTCACTTACGGCCATGGATCTCCTGTACGTTTCTATCGCTCCGATACGGTCACAGACCTCAACAACACGGGAATTGGTGGAGTACCAGCCCTGTTTAAATCGTTCACCACACAGATCGGCTCGGATTACGACGTCTATGTCGAGACCCAGCCCGGAAGCGGCCTCGAATTCCACATTCAGAATCGGCTCGGTACGAT
>CAYFJM010000025.1:0-13304 GCA_964343415.1 uncultured Vicinamibacteraceae bacterium
GGGTTGCACTATTTGCTCAATGTGGTTACTGAGTCAATAGGCTATCCGGCTGCAGTATTAATTCGATCCGTAGAGCCACGTGCTGGAAAAGCCTTAATGCGTGCTCGTCGAGGTGAACCTCAATCATTTCGCAGCGTCAGGTCGAAGGTTTCTGATTTATGCAGGGGACCGGGAAATGTCGCGCGTTCATTTGGCATAACTCTCCGTCATAACCGCATGGATATGTGCTCAGAGCCCCTCTATATTCAAGATACTGACCATCCAGTCGGTGCGATCGCTTGGAGTGCTCGTATTGGGCTCAGCGTGGCGACCGCACGGCCGTGGCGCGTGTTTTTACTACAGAGTAAGTCTGTTTCAGGTTCAAGTCGTTTCAATTGCCCCGCATTTGCAGGTGATTAGTGACCCTATCGTTGTTGTGGGCGAGCGCGTTCGACGATTACTCTAAGTTCGAGTGGGCGCCCGTATCGTAGTAGGCCAAGCGTGATGGTGGAGTCGACCTCAGCATCGGATACTAGTCGTCCAAATGCTGCGACGTCGTCAACTGGTTGCCCATCTATGGAGCGAATAACGTCACCAGGTTCAACGCCAGCAGTTGCAGCGGCTGACTGACCATGGATTTGCCATACAACGACGCCACGTGTATCCGGTGCATCAACTTCTCGCGCTAATTGAGGAGTCAGAGGGCGAACGTCGACCCAGCCGAGTGAGCCTCGACGGACTTCGCCGTAATCCGAAAGCTCTTCCATTACGCGACGAGCAAGATTACTCGGAACGGCGAAACCGACACCTTGGTAACCACCACTATCGCTATAGATAGCGGTATTGATGCCAACTAGTTCACCGCGAGCGTTAATTAATGCACCGCCAGAGTTTCCAGGGTTTATCGCGGCGTCTGTTTGGATGAAGTCCTCGTAACGAGCAACGCCGAGGTTGTCTCTACCAACGGCACTTATGATTCCGAGTGTGACGGTTTGACTTAGCTGAAATGGATTCCCAACAGCAAGAACCCACTGTGCGATGCGTAGCGTTGACGAATCTCCCCAAGGCACGACTGGTAGTGCACTTGCCTCAATTTTAAGTAATGCGATATCGGTTGATTCGTCACGACCAATGACGGTTGCTTCAAACTCCCGTTCGTCTGCCAAGGTTACTGTAACGCCTCTCGAATTACGCCCGACAACGTGCGCATTGGTAAGGATGTAGCCGTTAGAGTCGACGATCACACCTGAACCGAGGCTTGGTCGTTCACGGTATCCTGACATACCAGGAGAATCCCCAAAAAAGTATCTGAAAAAAGGATCGGTGTCGAATGGGGAGCGTTGACGAACAACTTGCCTCGACGAAATGTTTGTAACCGCTTTTACAGTCTGTTCTGCAATATCGCTAAAGCTTGGTAGTTCTGCCAGCAGGGTGGCCGGCTGCTCTAAGGCTTTTGTTGCTCTTGGTTGTTGGAAAAGTGCGTCATATTGGTTTGGCTTTGTTGGTGAAGATTCTTGTACAGAGGTTGCTTCACTAGATGAAACTGTATGGAGTGAACCACTGAGTACGATTCCGGCGATCATTCCGCAAGCCAGAATGAGAAACGTGCCGGTAATGATTGAGGTGCGGCTGAGCATAGATAGTTTATAGAAGGTGTTCCGATATATATTATCGACGAATACTTTGAGTTGTGTGGAATAAGTTATTTCTTCTTAGTTATACGATTTTTGGATCTTACATATGGAATCAGTTCAGGCTACACGTCTCCGAAAGGGGATGTTGATAAAAATGAAAAACATACTGTATCGCGTGCTGGATCTTAACCACGTTACACCGGGAAAAGGGCGTGGTTTTGTTCAAGTCAAGATGAGGAATGTACGCTCGAGCACTCTAATGGATCATAAATTTGCTTCCGGCGACTTTGTTGAACGGGTGATACTTGATTCAAGTGAGATGCAGTTTCTTTATTCTGATAGCGACGGATATCACTTTATGGATACAGAGACCTACGAGCAAATGCGTTTGTCGGTCGATGCTTTAGGTGAGTCAGTGAAGTACCTGCTTGCTGATGCAACAATCTCTGTTGAGTCTTATGAAGGGGAACCTATCGGAATCCAGTTGCCACTTACCGTTGACCTTACAGTCGAAGAGACTGCACCGGCGATCAAAGGTGCAACCGCTAATGCGCAACTCAAACCGGCGACCCTTGAGACTGGACTTGTGGTGCAAGTCCCGCCATTTATTGCTAACGGAGATAAAGTCAGAGTAAATACGGAGACTGGGGAGTATCAGTCAAGAGTATAGAAAAAGTTGCAAAGCTAATGAGCGGATTGACTGTAGGTGACGTTGATATGTCTGAAACGGTAGGCGTCGTTCTGTTTGTGCTTGGCATTGGTTTTCTAGTGGCTAACCTTCGTATTTTCTGGCAATTTTTCTGTTACGTGCGATTGCGGTCGACGGCATTGGTTACATGGCCACGTGAAAAGCCTCCGTTTTACGGGTGGCTTCTAGCCTTTGGCGTCGTTGCCGGAGTATTAGTATTCATTAAAATTATTGTCCAACAGCGGCCGCCTATTCAGGCTTTGGGCGAAGGGATGATGCTTGTCTATTATGCGTACGCTCTACCGTTAAAGCAGCGAATTGGACAAGGGCTATATGCAAGTGGTATCTGGTGTGACAGCGGTTTTGTGGCTTATCAGGCTATCGGAGGTTTGAGTTGGCGAGAGGATTCAGGGATCACTCTTATGATCATTAATCGTGTCCGAAAACTTGCATCATCGTTAGTGGTGCCTCAATTGCATTACGGAGAGGTACGCCGGCTTTTACGGGACAAAATTTCGACTCACGATATAGCCTTTTCTGGGAAAACTTTTGATCTTGGTACCGATGAGAGAGAGTTTATATAGTGGTCGGTTTTCTTCCGGAAAAAGCCACTTATTCGCAGAAGAACGCAGCAATGATTCCAAGAAGACCAGGTCCGTCAGCGACGGGGTCATTTAACCATCCCGGCGGCGTGAGCCAGACAAAAGACAGGATTGCAATGACCATGAGATCGTACTGCCACGTTGCTCGTTCGAATGTCCAAAAAAGCGCATGCCAAATTATGCGCAATGGTAGGGTCAGGACTTCAGAGAGTGTCATGTTGAGAGCCTTGGGTTGTCTGTTCGAAGTTCACGCCAAGTAAAATAGATTCGGTCGAGTACTGTTAATACCGACAAAATCAAAATTACCCAGAGAACGGCGGCCATTCGGTTAGTAAAAGCGCCAATCATGAAGAGGACAATCCGTTCTGGTCTTTCCATGAATCCAACTTTACATTGGGAAATAATCGATTCTGCGCGTGCTCGGGCGTAGCTTGTCATGATCGAGAACATTAACGTTAGAGCGGTTATCAAGACATAGTCAGGGCGGCCCAGTGACGCATATAGATAGATAAGCCCGATTAGCAAAAAGAGGTCTGAGAAGCGGTCCATGACCGAATCCCAAAATCCTCCGAATTTTGAACTGAGATTGAGTTCATCAGCCACTTTACCGTCAATAAAATCAAAAATGTTAGCTAGCAGCATAATGAATCCAGCGGTCCAAAATTGGCCATATGCTAGTGACCAACCAGCCCAAGCATTAATAATGACGCCGGTTAAGGTAAGGATATTAGGGTGAATCCGCAATGCGACACATGTGGCGATGATTGCCCGAAGTGGAAACATGCACGCGGTTCCGATTGTTCCAGTAAATGTCATCTGCCTTGTTTTATCCTTAGGACTTATGCCTATTCAAGCCCTTCGGGCTGAGATCGCCAAACTCCCGGAGCAGCCAGGAGTGTACCTGTACTTTAATTCTGATGGGGACACGATTTATGTTGGTAAAGCAAGTGTGCTGCGAGACCGGGTCCGGAGCTATCTCAGCGCTTACGGAAAACATGCGAAGACCAACGCGTTACTTGACGAGGTTGTGAGGCTGGAGGTCGTTGTTACTGACTCGGTTGCTGAGGCGCTAGTCCTCGAAAACAACCTGATAAAACAGCGTCGACCCCGTTACAACATTCTACTTAGAGACGATAAAAGTTATCCGTATTTACAGTTGTCATTGGCAGAAGAGTTTCCTAGGGTTCTCGTTTCGAGAGAAGTCAAGCGAGATGGCAATTACTATGCTGGTCCGTTTATGCCGGCCACATTAGCTCGAAAGACAATGGCATTGTCACACCGGATTTTTGGAATCCGTTCGTGCAATGAAGTTATCACTGGACGGCGAGACCGGCCGTGTCTTGAGTACGACATTAAGCGTTGTGTCGCACCGTGCGTGTCGGAAATATGTTCTCAGGAGCAGTACCAAGAAGTTGTTGACCAAACGCGGCTGTTTCTTGATGGACGTACCGATGAAGTAGTTGGCCGCTTGCGAAAACAGATGAAAGACGCATCAACTAAAGAACTTTACGAACGCGCGGCACACTATCGAGATGCTATTCGAACGGTCGAAACGTTACAGAATCGTCAGCAGAAAATGGCGACAGCGCAGTTGAATAATCGTGATGCGTTCGGATTGAAATGTGGTGTCAAAGGAACAGTAGTGCAGGTCTTTCAAGTTCGGAACGGGCGCGTAGTTGAGCGCCTTGAACTCGTTTCGGATGAAGTTGCTATGACGACAGAACGGGAGTCCGACATTGTGCAGGCGGCTGTCCAACAGTTCTACTCGGTCCATGAGGTTCCTGCTGAGGTCCATGTGCCAATGGAGATCAATCTTCAAGATCGTGAAGCCATCGAAACATTTTTGACTTCTCGTGCAGGTCGGCGCGTTAAAGTATTCCAGCCAAAAAGAGGTGACAAGCGCGGGTTACTTGACCTGGCCATCCGTAACGCCGAATTGTCCTATGACTCTCGTTATAGCAAAGAAACGTCGGTAGACACGGTCGCCTTGCAAGAACTTCAGTCCGTGTTGGCACTGCCGATGTTGCCGCATCGCGTCGAGTGTTTTGATATTTCAACAATTCAGGGACGCGATACGGTGGGTTCCATGGTTGTTTGTGATGGTGGTCGCATGCAACGAAGTGAATATCGAAAATATCGAGTGAGAGGTTTAGGATTTGTTGCCAAAGAATGGTCGAATCAATTGATTCACGATGATTTGGAACGAAATGAAACGGAAAAACAGTCTGCCGTCGGACCGAAGCCAGATGATTTTGCCGCAATGGAGGAGGTTGTGTTTCGTCGATATCGTCGATTGCTTGATGAGGGTAAGCCGTTTCCCGATCTTGTATTGATTGATGGGGGTAAAGGGCAGTTAACGGCGGCATATCGAGCTTTTGAGAAATTGGGTTTGGTGAATCTTATTGCTGTCGGAATTGCCAAGAAGCAGGAGGCCCTGTATGCGAGGACATTAGTAGAGCCTGTTATCTTGCCGCGCCACAGCCCAGCGCTTCGGCTTATACAACGAACACGTGATGAAGCGCACCGATTCGCACTTGCTTATCATCGGCGTGCGCGGACGAAGCGGAACTTGCGCTCAGAGATTGATCAAATTCCTGGGATCGGGGCTAGGCGTCGAAAAGCGCTGTTAGAGCGATTTGGCAGCGTAGCAAATGTTCGTCGAGCGTCCCGGGAAGAGTTACAGCCAGTCATTGGTGCAAAGTTGGCCGACGTCGTAATTGAGTATTTTGCAAAAAGGTGAGTTGTAAATTATGAGCAATAACCAAAAGAAACCTCGTGTTGTATCAGGGATGCGCCCTACCGGAAAACTTCACTTAGGGCATTTAGTAGGTGCACTTAACAAATGGACAGAACTTCAGCCTGATTATGACTGTATGTATTTTGTGGCCGATTGGCATGCGTTAACGAGCGATTATTCTGACACGGGGCAGGTGACGAAAAACGCTTACGACAATGTAGCGGACTGGATTGCTGCCGGCGTTGACCCTGATCGCTGCACATTGTTTATTCAATCTCTGGTTCCGGAACATGCGGAGCTTTATTTGTTGTTGCAGATGGTCGTGCCTATTCCTTGGTTGGAACGTGTTCCGACGTACAAAGAACAGATTGACCAATTAGCCGAACGCGATTTGTCGTCGATCGGTTTTCTTGGATATCCGTTACTTCAAGGCGCAGATGTTGTGGTTTATCGCGCGCATTATGTGCCCGTGGGGGATGACCAGGTCCCACATTTAGAGCTCACCCGTGAAGTTGTTCGCCGGTTTCATCAATTTTTTGGAGACGTATTTGTAGAGCCACAGCCACTCTTAACGAAGGTCCCGAGACTGCCGGGGCTTGACAATAGAAAGATGTCAAAGAGCTATGGCAATACGATTGATTTGTCGGATGATGAACCTACAGTGCGGAAAAAAGTCATGCGAATGTACACTGATCCGAAGCGTGTTCGAGCAGATATCCCCGGTACTGTGGAAGGCAACCCTGTGTTTATTTATCATGACGTTTTTAACTCCGATCTAAGTCAGGTAGAAGATTTCAAAAAGAGATATCGAGCTGGAAAGATCGGTGATGTCGAAGTGAAATCATCATTGGCTGATGCGATCAATATTCATCTGGAACCTATGCGTGAGCGACGAAAAGAAATAATAAGTCAGCCTGGTCGAATACGAGAGATTCTTTATGATGGTTCTGCGAAGGCAAGGCGTCTCGCTCAGGAGACCATGGTTGAAGTGCGAGAGGCCATTAGATTGACGTATGAGTGACATGGCGAATTAGCTCCGACAGTTAATGCATCAGTGCCTTCCAGGACGTAAAATGGCCGACAAAGAACAAGAGGATGACTTGAGGCCGGTATTAGGTGAGCTCGACATTCCGGCTAATTTTGAGTCGATTTTGCCTGATTACCCTGTCAAAGTCGCTGATTTTAATGGTCCACTCGACCTTTTGATTCACCTGATAAAAAAGAACCAAGTCGATATTTATGACATTCCCATAGTGCTCATTACTAACCAATATCTTGGGTATCTTGAATTGATGCGGGAACTTAATCTCGATGTTGCTGGAGAGTTTCTTGTAATGTCCGCGACACTTATTCATATCAAGTCTCGGACGCTCGTTCCAAGGCTTGAAACTGAGTCTGTGGACGACCTTGAAGAAGAAGACCCACGTGATGCTCTTGTGAAAAGGCTTGTAGAGCACCAACGTTTTAAGATGGCCGCAGAGCTACTTCACGAGCGAGAGACAGTCCGTAGTGCGCAATGGACACGTCCAGAAAGTCTTGTTGAAGAGATTTCTGGTGAGCCGTTTGAGCGTGAGCTCGAGGTAGACCTATTTAGTTTGTTGCAGGCTTTTCAGTCCGTACTCAAAAGGTCTCGTGAGTACCCAGCGATTCAATTGCCATCCGAGGTCGTTCCGATTGAAACACGGATTCAGGAACTCGTGGATAAGTTGGCATCCGGAGGGCCTTGTGGGTTCGATGAATTGTTTCCAGACGCTTCGTCGCGCCAACAACTTATTACTACATTTTTGGCCGTACTTGAGATGATTCGTCTTAAACTGATTCGAGTTTTTCAAGAAGGACCATGTGGTCCTATTCGTGTTTATGCTCGGGTAGGTTCTAATGAGGATTCTCGACCGTTTAGGTCATCTAGTCGCGATTAATTTTTGATGAAAAAAATCACAGAACAAAAAGGTGAAGGCTTGTGAGTGCGGACGAAGACCTTCGTGAACTTCAATCAATCATTGAGGCATTGATTTTTGCGTCTCCGGATCCTGTCTCGCTAAAGGTTCTTGTCAAGACAATTGATAGTGAGCCGCCTGAGCATGTTGAGGAAGCTTTGGTTAGTGTTTGTCGGGAATGGAAAGAACGTCCAGGGGGACTACAGCTTGTTGAAGTTGCCGGTGGTTATCAGATCGTTACAAAACCTGAGCTTCACGAATGGGTGCGTCGACTATTCCATGAGCATTCAAAACAAAGGCTATCTATTCCTGCATTAGAGACTCTGGCGGTTGTTGCTTATCGTCAACCAGTAACCGGGCCTGAAATTACTGACATTAGGGGAGTGAATGCTTCGGGTGTACTTGGTACGTTGGTTGAGCGACGTTTAGTAAAGGTTGTTGGGAGAAGGGCAGTCATAGGTCGACCCTTTCTTTATGCGACTACGCGGGAGTTTCTCGATCGCTTTGGCCTTAGCAACCTAGACGATTTACCGAAGGTTGAAGACATGGCTGATGCTCTTGGCATGGATGTTCCAAACATGCTTACGGACGTCTACCCTACCGAGGAAATTCTTCCATTTGAGCCTGAAGCGTCGGCAGAAGAGTCCGAGTCCGATGAAACCAATAACGTACACTGATGATGTTTCAAAAAAAGCTTGGCCTATTCATAGTTCCAGTTTTGTTCGATGAGGAAGATGGCGACGAAAGAATCGCAATCGATTCGTCTCCAAAAAGTTTTGTCGGCGGCAGGTGTCGCTTCGCGGCGTGCGGCTGAAAAGCTTATTGCAGATGGTCGCGTTACGGTAAATGGTTTGACAGTGCGCAGACTGGGTGTTTGTGCGGACCCTCAGAGCGATGATATACGAGTGGATGGTCGACGAGTGGCTCGGCCGGGAAGAAGGCGTTATTTGCTTGTGCATAAACCTCGAGGAGTTGTGACGACACGTCGGGGCCCTCAGCATCGGAAAACCGTTCTCGATCTGATTCCTCGGGTAAGTGATTACGTGTATCCGGTAGGCCGCCTAGATTACGAGTCTGAAGGTCTTTTATTGTTAACGAATGATGGTGAGATGGCTTCTCTATTGACTCATCCTAGTCATGGTGTCTCACGAATTTACGAAGTCACTGTTCGGGGTTGTCCGACGGACCAGCAGTTACGAAGAATCGCTAAGGGTATGCGCCTGGATGGGCGGAAGACTGTACCGGCCGAGGTACGCCGTATTAGCAGTGCGCGAATGTCTTTACGCAATGACCGAGCTTGTATAGAGATTGTTCTTCGCGAGGGTAGGAATCGTCAGGTTCGACGGATGTTTCAAAGTATTGGACATCCTGTTATTCGTTTGGTTCGCACAGCTCTCGGGCCGTTACGACTTAGAGGTCTTAAATCAGGTCATTCACGCGATTTATCTACCGAGGAGATCCGGTTGTTACGCAGCGTTCTGATCGAAGTTGTAGCGACTAGTAACAGTTGACGATGCTGTCAAAAACGACGAGCGAATTGGTCATAGCGATTGACGGTCCGTCTGGAGCAGGAAAAGGAACTGTGGCCCGGCGACTTGCCTCATTCTTTAAGTGTCAACATATTGATACGGGTGCTATGTATCGAGCCGTAGCGTGGCGGGCCATGCAAGACGGGTTTTCTCTTGATGATGAAGTAGCTCTAGTGAGTATTGCTAGGAATGCTAGTTTCGATTTTGGTCGGGCAAAGGTCACTATGGATGGGTTCGACGTAACCGATTTAATTAGAACTCCAGAAATAGATGCAGCAGCAGCCAAGGTAGCAAGGTTGTCAACGGTTCGGGCAGCCCTTGTGATAAGACAGCGTGCGTTGGCTGATGGAGGGCGCGTTGTTATGGAGGGAAGAGATATTGGGACGTCTGTGTTTCCGGATGCTAGCGTAAAAATTTATCTTGATGCATCACCAGAAGAAAGAGCCGAGAGACGTGCCCAGGACCCTGCGCATCGATTGCCAACTAATGTTTGTGTGGAGGAAGTAGCGAGTGCTCTCAAAGCGCGAGACCACTTGGATCGAACCAGGCTAGTATCTCCGCTTAAACAGGCCAAAGATGCGGTATTTGTTGATACGACGGGTGTTCCAGTGGATAAGGTGATTAAACAGGTGATTGGAATTGTTAGGCAGAAGTTGGGCTTATTGTAAAGAATTAAGAGGGTTTTGTTTGATGTCTGACGATTATCGATTCGGTGGATTCGACCAATGAGAATGAATGCTTTCGGTTATTTGTTGGCTTCATTGTAAAGTCCTAAGCTAGTAAAATTTGTGACTACTTCCCCTCTCCAAGCCAAGTAGTCCACCGTATACAACCAGTCAGAGTTTATTGCTTGGTGGACTTGTTACGGGACCGCTTTTCCTTGATAAATTTGAAGGAATCTTGCTGTCGGCTGATCTTGAAAATCCGGTCATTATTTTCTGTGACGTCGGAATTCTAAGTGCGGGGTTTTTGTTGTCATTGTGAGCCAGTATAGACATGCTAAAGCAGCCTTTTGATGATTGACCTTGTGTCGTTAAGTAGCATATAGTCTTATGCTTACCGCCAATCTTATAGTTGGTGAACGTGTCGTTATTTTTGACACGAATGGATGTTGCGCGTCCATATTTGAATTATTGAAGGGGCGTTGCGAGGAGGATGGGCAGAGAATGTCAGATGTAAATGATGGGGTAGTTGGAGACGCCTCTGAAACGGTAGCGCCTGGCCCAGCAGGGGCAAAGCCCGCGTTTAATGGCTTTACCGTGCTTGAAAATGAAGAAGAGATCAGAGACCAAGCTGAGCACGCCCGTCTTCTTGAGCTTTACGCTAGTAGTTTCAAGAATATTGCTGAAGGCGAAGTTATTAAGGGAACGGTTTTAAAGGTCTCTGATTCTGAGGTCGTTGTAGACGTGGGTTATAAATCTGAAGGGGTTATCGCTCTTTCTGAGTTTTATGACGAGGCCGGCGAAGCACCTATCCATCCTGGAGATTTAGTTGACGTTCTTCTCGAACGGACGGAAGACCGTGAAGGCCATATCGTGCTGTCGCGCGAAAAGGCCGAGAAAATGAAAATTTGGGATGATGTCGAAAAAGCCTATGCAGATCGAAAAGTTGTTATTGGTCGCGTGATCGAGCGTATCAAAGGCGGATTGGCTGTCGACATTGGAGTGAGAGCGTTTTTACCTGGTTCCCAGATTGATGTTCGGCCGGTTCGAAACCTGGATTCTTTGCGTGGCCAAGAGTTGCGCATGCGAGTCATTAAAGTTAATAAGAAACGAGGGAATATCGTTCTTTCTCGTAAGGTTTTACTTGAGGAAGAAAACGCGGAAAAGAAAAAAGATACTCTTGCGAATCTATCCGAGGGCAAGGTTATGCAGGGTGTTGTCAAGAACATAACGGATTATGGTGCGTTTATCGATCTTGGTGGGATTGACGGCTTGTTGCATGTGACTGATATGTCATGGGGAAGGGCACAGCACCCGAATGAACTACTGAAAGTTAATGAAGATATAGAAGTCGTTGTCCTCAAGTACGACCCTGCCACCGAAAGAGTATCTTTAGGATATAAGCAGCTGCATGATGACCCATGGATCTCTGCTACTGACCGCTATCCTGTGGGCCAACGTCTTTCTGGGAAAGTTGTTAGCCTGACAGACTACGGTGCATTTATTGAACTTGAACCGGGTGTTGAAGGCTTGATTCACGTTTCTGAAATGTCTTGGAGTAAACGAGTTAAGCATCCATCTAAATTGCTTAATGTTGGAGATACAGTCGAGTCGATGGTTCTAGGGGTGGACTCTTCTTCGCGGAGAATTTCACTTGGCCTTAAGCAGACAGAGAGTAATCCTTGGCAAGAACTTGAGGACAAATACCCGGTTGGCACAAAGCTTACAGGGACGGTTCGTAATTTGACTGAATTTGGTGCGTTTGTTGAGATTGATGAAGGTATTGACGGGTTGATCCATATCTCGGATATGTCATGGAGCAAGCGCTTGAAGCACCCGTCAGATGTGTTGGAAAAAGGAGATGAAGTTGAGGCTATGGTTCTCAACATCGATTCAGAGAATCAGCGATTGTCGCTTGGACTGAAGCAATTATCGACAGATATTTGGGATGACTTCTTTTCAAACACGAAAGTCGGTGACGTTGTTGAAGGCAAGATTGTTCGGATAACAAATTTTGGTGCTTTTGTTGAATTGGGTGAAGGTATTGAAGGCTTGATTCACGTTTCAGAGTTTGAGAACCAAGCTAGCAGCGAAGATACAGGACTCAAGGTAGATGAAACTATCAATATGCGCGTTATCAAACTGAGTCCAGAAGATCGAAAAATTGGTCTGAGCATTCGCGCGCTAAGCAGTGACGACTTTGAGACTGATTGGCAGAGTTACGCTGGTAGTGACTCTCCTGAAGTTACTCTTGGTGATCACTTCAAGCAGCAGACGTCGTCTGAATAGTACGTCCTTTAATCTTCGCAAGGGGGGGGCATGGCTGGAGACAGCATGACGAAAGCAGCGCTTGTCGAAGAGGTCGCTCGGGTGGCTGAGCTGACCAAGAAGCATTCCGAGATTATTGTTGACGCTGTTTTCGAAAGTATCGTCAGTGCTCTTCAACGAGGTGAAAAAATTGAGCTTCGTGGGTTTGGAAGTTTTCGATTACGCCGCCGTGAGCCGCGAAAGGGCCGAAACCCAAAAACGGGTGATCGAGTAGACGTTCCGTCGAAGCGAGTGCCTTACTTTAAGCCAGGTAAAGAATTGAAAGAGCTCATCAATAATAAGAATGTAGAAAATGCCACCGGCTTTGAAAGGAACGTCGATTTAGACAACAGCGATGTTTCTTCGCGTATTGAGCAATCCTCTGTAACATCTGATACTAGTTTTCGGCAGTAGTTAGAGCTCCTCTGCCAAAGAGAAAGCCTTAGGGCGGAGAGGTTCCGATGGAGCGACTTTGGACTCCTTGGAGACTGAAATACGTAACCGGTGTTGCAAGTAATAAGAATGACGACTGTGTTTTCTGTGCCGCCTGCGATGAAGACACAGAGGAACCACTTTTCTTGCACCGCGGAAAACGTGTATTTGTCATCCTTAACAAATATCCTTATAACAACGGTCACCTCATGGTCGTGCCTTTCAGGCACATTGGGAGGATGGCGGATGCGGACTCTGAGGAACTTAGCGAACTTATTAGCTTGGTGCGAATTTCAGAGATGGTTTTGGACGAGGCCTATCACGTTCATGGCGTAAACGTTGGTATGAATCTTGGGCGGTCGGCTGGAGCCGGCATTCCGGGTCATATGCATGTCCATCTTGTTCCTCGGTGGGAGGGAGATACTAACTTTATGTCAGTTGTTGGCAACACACGGGTTGTGCCTGAAAAGCCAGCAGATAGTGTGAGCCGGTTAAGGCCAATCTTTCAAAAGTTAGTCGCTACAGGTTAGTCAAACAAAACATCTTGCTACATGTTTATGGCGGTCAGGAAGAGTTTTTTAACATTTGTTTGGCGATAGTGTGTAGTTGAAGATTTGACGTGCCCTCATAGATTTGTCCTATTTTTGCGTCCCGGTAAAGCTTTTCGACGGGACAGTCTTTTGTGTAACCGACCCCGCCATGGAGTCGTACCGCGAGTGACGCAATACGTTCGGCAACCTGCGACGTGAAAAGTTTCGCCATGGAACCTTCAGTCAGGAATGGTTTGTTACTGTCAT
>CAYFJM010000026.1:0-13100 GCA_964343415.1 uncultured Vicinamibacteraceae bacterium
CTCGCCGCACTAACAGGTTCGATAACCAGCCGATCGAGCCCCTCATCATTGTCCGCCAACGCGGTCAAATTTATTCGCGCGTTCCATCTCCGTAGTTTCTTAATGTACGCGGCAAGCTTCTCCGCCGCGCCCGCATCTAACGGGACACGCGCCCGGTCTGCACGTTTCACTATGCGTGTAGCAAGGTTTCTTTTAGCCACCGAACTATTTGTTTTCGGCTTAGTTTGTCCGACACGTCACGCTAAGACAACCTAGCGTCAATCAAAGCAATCGCCGCAGGCGTCACACCAGGGATCCTGGAGGCCTGGCCAAGTGTTTCAGGGCGGGTTTCGACAAGTCTTTCGGTTACCTCCCGCGACAACCCCGGTAGCCCCTTGTACTTAAATCGATCTGGTATGCAGCGTTGTTCAAGATGTTTCATCCGTTCAACTGTTGCGTTTTGTCGTTTCAGATATCCCGAATATTTAAATTCTGTCTCGACGCTCCAGTAGTCCACTTCTTCGCCTATCGACCCTGTTTGAATCACCAGTTCGTGCTGACTCACCAATGATTCAAGCGAAACTTCGGGGCGTTTTAAAGCATGGCTCGCCCGTACTCTCAACCCATCATCTAGGGTTACTGTGGTTTGCTCCACTGTCTCCATATTCCTTTGGAATCGTTGACTCCGCCCGACGAAATGCTCCCAGCGTTCGTCACTAACAAGACCTACGTCTCTACCCTTTTTTGTGAGACGAAGGTCTGCATTATCAATTCTAAGTAATAGCCGATACTCTGCTCGCGACGTAAACATTCGATACGGTTCAAGACAACCACGCGTTGTAAGATCGTCCGCTAACACTCCGATGTAGCCATCACTTCGAGTGAATGTGAGAGGTGGTTTGTGCGCCGCATGCTGCGCCGCATTGATCCCTGCAACAAGCCCCTGTGCCGCCGCCTCTTCATACCCAGAAGTTCCGTTTACTTGGCCAGCCAAAAAAAGACCTGAAACATTCTTAGTCTCATAGGTCCGCAACAGCTCCGTGGGCTGGATAAAGTCATATTCCACTGCGTACCCTGGACGAATTATTCTTGCTCCTTCAAGTCCCGGCAAAGCATGAACCAAGGTTTGTTGAGTTTCGGCCGGTAAGCTCATCGAAATTCCATTTACATAAATTTCGTCGACGCCGAGCCCTTCTGGTTCGAGAAAAACGTGGTGTCGTTCTCGGTCAGGAAATCGCATTACCTTGTCTTCAAGGGAAGGGCAGTATCTCGGACCAATTCCTTGAATTTGTCCGTTGTATAAAGGTGAAAGATGGATGTTTCTTCGAACCAAGTCATGCACTCGTTCCGTCGTATAGAGGGAATGACATGTAATCTGTGGTCGGTAAATTGATTTGGTCATAAAAGAAAAAGGCGTCGGAATGTCGTCGCCCTCTGCTTCATCAAAACGCTCGAAATCAATCGTTCGACGGTCTATTCTCGGTGGCGTGCCCGTCTTGAGTCGACCCCATCGAAACCCGAGACCCTTTAATGACTCGGCCAGGTCATGCGATGGTGGTTCGCCAACTCGCCCCGCAGGCTTTCGTTCCTGTCCAACATGAATCAAACCATTAAGGAACGTGCCGGCAGTAACAACCACCGACCTCGCCCAAAGTGTTGTGCCAGAACCATCGCCTTTAACTCTTTCTTCAAATTCAACACCCCTGATCGAACCACCTTCAACCAAAAGTCTACCGACTCGACCAATCACCCACTCTATCTGCGTCTCTTGCCTAAGTGCCTTGGCGACCCAGTCGCTATAGACACGCTTATCGGCCTGGGCACGCGGTGACCAGACAGCAGGGCCACGACTTCGGTTAAGCAATTTAAATTGCAAACCAGTCGCGTCAATCGCACGACCCATCAAGCCGCCAAGGGCGTCGATTTCCCGCACCAAGTGACCCTTCGCGGTACCTCCAATCGCCGGATTGCAAGGCATATGGGCAACCGTGTCATGCGATAACGTACACAGACCCACTCGTTGCCCAAGGCGCGCAGCGGCATAAGCGGCTTCTACCCCTGCATGCCCTGCCCCAATGATGATTACGTCGAAAGTTTTTCCCATGTATTCATTTCCCGATACAGAATCTTTCAAAGATTCGTTCAATGACTGCATCGGGCGTTCTTTTCCCTGAAATTTCTTCTAACGCTGAACGAGCTTCTTGTAAATCCGTTATGACTAGTTCCTCCGCCGCGCAAGCGGTTGCCGAAGAAGCCGCGCGCACTAACGCCGTCTGTGCCTTTCTTAGCAACGTAATATGCCGCAGGTTCGTAACAGCCGGGGTGTCTCTTGTTTCTTTCCCGGCGTTCTTTTCAAGAACAGACATCAGCCGCCCGCGAATACCTTCCAACGTTGTCTGGTTGTTCAAAAGAAGACATGCTTCAAAAACAGGGCTCCCACTAACTATTCCAGATTCTGATTCGACTAACCACGCCGACGGAAGGTCTCGTTTGCTCACTATGACCAACCGTCTCATATTTTTCGTATCCTCAAGAATCCTGCGATCTTTCGTTTCTAAAGGACAAGACCCGTCAAGAAGAACAACAACCGCATCAGCAACAGTAACTGTTCGATGTGCACGGTCGATGCCTTCCGCTTCAACCGGATCTTGTGTCTCGTGAATTCCAGCCGTATCGACAAGCGTTACCGGAATACCCCCCAGGTCTATTTTTTCCGTCAACAAATCTCGAGTGGTTCCTGACGTCTCTGCCACAATGGCCCGAGGAGCCCCGCAAAGAGCATTGAAAAGCGTTGATTTTCCGACGTTCGGTTTGCCAACAATGGCCACGTGACATCCTTCTCTCAAAAGTCGGCCCTGGTCAGCATCGGCCAATATTTGAGAAATTCGCGTCGCCAGCGCTGTGGTTTCCGACGCAACGCTTCCTTCGTCAACAAAGTGATAGCCCTCCTCTGGAAAATCGAGAGACGCCTCAAGCAGCGAGATTAAATCGAAGACTTCTTGGTCGATTTTCTGTACAACCGAAGTCATCGTTCCCTCAAGCTGGTCAAACGCTGCTCTCGCCTGCTTAGGTGTTACGGCATCCGCTAGGTCTGCTACGGCTTCAGCCTGCACCAAATCCATGCGACCGTTTAGGTAGGCACGAAACGTGAATTCTCCTGGTTCCGCTAAACGGGCACCGGCCTCAATGACAGCGGACACTATCTGGCGTAACAGCACGGGATTTCCGTGGCCGCTGAGCTCGACAACATCTTCACCTGTATAGGAACCGGGACGAGGAAAATACGTTGCGATAACTCGATCGATTGCCTTGCTATCCCATGGACCTACCACTTCAGTAACGGTGGCACGACGCGGTTCTAGGGGTGCCGCACGACATAATACAGAGTTGGCTATCATCGTCGCCAAAGGACCGCTCACGCGGACCACACCTATCCCACCGGGTCCTGGGGGCGTCGCTATCGCCACTATTGTGTCGTCGGTGGCAAACACTGAATACCAATAGTTTTTGTTTATAAGGTGTTTTTTTGCAATGTGTTATAAGAATACAAGTTCGTGTCTACTCACCAGGAGATATAACGACTGTTTTCATAAAAGCGTCTCCGACGCTCTCAGAAGATACATCCGTTATATCAGCGACCGCCAAGTGCACGATCCGTCTGGCGTAAGGATTTAAGGGGCCCACTTCTTGCGATTCCCCGGTTTGCAGGGCTCTGTTCGCCAATACAATCGCCGTCTCTCGTAACTCACTATCCTGCCCCCTACGATAATCGAGACAGTCGATGACAATGCGTCCACTTGGATGATCCCGGCGAAAGGCAGCGTTCACAAGGTGTTGCAATGCTTCCAGTCCTTCTCCTTTGTTCTGAAGAAATACGTCACATCTGTCCCCCGCGATAGACACGCGCGTGGCATCGTCAAGTGCTTCCGTTGTGACCGTCAGCTGCAAACCCATCGCATCACCAATGTCCGTTAAGAATTCGATCATGCGCGCATTTAAATCACCTTGTGCAGCCATTAGCTTCTCCTTAATAACTTACCGGTCTAACTCCCAGGGGAATATCGACACCATCTCCTGGTCTCATGAAACTATCCACTTTACCCATTATCTCTTTCTTTTTCTTTCTTCTTCGTGCGTTGCTTAACCCGACGTTCTGCTGCTGGCCGAACCGTGTGTGCTTTTGGTGGACCAATAACTCGATTGGTTATGACAGTCTGCGCGATCGTCAGCACATTGCTTGTTAACCAATACAGCACGAGTCCGCTCGCCGCGAAGAGAAACATCACACTAAACATTATCGGCATGAGCATCATCATCTTTTGCTGCATGGGATCCTGACTCGGTGTGGGTGTCATTCGTTGTTGGATAACCATGCTAGCGCCCATAGCGATTGGGGTGATGTAAAGCGGATCGGCAACCGTCAGGTCCGTAATCCACCCCATAAATGGTTCGCCGCGAATTTCTACTGCCACGGACAACAAGCTATAAAACGCGAACAATACCGGCATCGTCAAGAGCATCGGGAAACACCCACTAACCGGGTTTACGCCTCGTTTTTTATAGAGTTCCATGACCTCTTGGTTCATCTTTTGTTTTTTCGGATCCGTCGTTTTCACATCTGCATATCGCGCCTGGATTGCTTTTATCTCCGGACCAGCTTCTGCTAGTTTTCTCATGGAAATAACGCTTTTGTGGCGGAGAGGAAAGAGAATCAGATTGATTAGGAACGTTAGGATGATGATTGCCCAACCCCAGTTCCCGACATATCCATAGATCTGGCTCAACGACCGGTGAAGCGGAACGACAATCCAACTGGTCCAGCCAAAATCGATGGCTTCGATCAGGGCTGGGTCAACGCGCTCCAACCGTGCAAAGTCTTTTGGCCCAAGGAAAAACTGCTCACTTTCGACAACATTGTCTGGCCAGCGCAACTCAAAAGTTATTAGTTCTCTAGACGGGCCGTCTGGGTTGAGCGGCGGTAGGGGTAAGGATTGATACCCAGCTATGACGGACGGATTTGACGTTATCGCCGCTGCTAGAAAATAGTGATTGTCGATTCCGACGTAACGAAGCTGTCCGTGGTATTGCGCGCGTGCCTGAATGTCTGAAACTTCAAGGTGGTTTATGTCGCTCTCTCCAAGAACACCATCGGTTTCGACTCGCCCATACACAACTGCACGTGGTCCATATCTGTACCCGATCATGCTCGAGGTCGTCGATTCACCTCCCCCAAGCGCTGGTCCCCACTGAATAGCAAACGGGACGTTTTCACTATTTAGTGTTGCAACCACACTCACAGACATCACATAGTCGTGTTCGTTCGGGTCAAAGGAGTAGGTTTTCGTAATACGTAGACCCGAGGAATCTTCGTAGACAAAAGAGACCTCCTCGGGCGCATCCTCTAAGGACAATGCCGTTGAACTGGCCTCGAACAGCGCTGTCCTAGCCCTCGCGCTGAGTTCAGGGTTATCAAACGCTAACGTAAATGGTTGTGCCTGCTCAGGGGGGAGATTTGTCGGCACAAGTTCAATCAACGCGTCACTTTCCGGCTCAGTATGATTTTTCAGCTTCCAGCTCGTAAGGACGCCCCCGCGGTTCGAAAATGTAGCGAGAATCGCATCACTTTCAACCGTTGTTGTTTCCTCGATTTCCGCCGCAATTAACGCTGTAATTCCAGGTGGCACCGACTCAGGTTCTCCCTCTGTTAAACGAGGGCTATCTCCTTGTGAATCAGTAGTTTCCGACGGCGCTGTGGTCAGTGGGGTTGGAGTCGTCGCTGCCGCGTTGTTGCCTGTTTCCGAACCCGCTAGAGGCATGCTTTCGACTGGTTGGCTGACGCCTTCGGTATCGACTGGAACTGGTGGAACAAGGTAGTTCTGGTAAAGCACGAGCACCAGCATCGACAAGACTACGGCGACAAGAACATTCCGTTCCATGGGATTAGGTTCTACCTCTACAAGAGACCTATCGGTCTGTATCTCGATTCGGAATCGGCACTTGGTCTAGACCCCCCTGACACAGAGGATGACATCGACAAAGGCGGCAAAGTGCCAGCCACCCCCCTTTTACTGCACCATGAGAAAGCACGGCTTCCTTTGCATAATTCGAACAAGAAGGAACAAACCGACAACAACCACTAAACCATTGTGAAATAAAGGTTTGATACGCATTTATGGCCGAAATACAAACGGTTGAGGCCACACTATTTCCCCGATTCCTATACAAATTCCTTAACCTCTGACCGGGGTCCTTATTTCGTGAGCGCGGTCATGACGCAACAGTGCCCCCCGGTAATCTTCCTCTAAATCACGAAATGCAACATCGGGAAAACCAGGCCGGAGCAACGAAACAACATCGTATCCCGGCTCGCACCCTAGTTGACGGAATAGCTCTCGCATGATTCTTTTTGACCTATTCCTGCGTGTCGCTCCACCTATCTTCCGTGTTGCAATAATCCCAAACCGGCTTTGATTGAGACCGTTGGGAATCGTGAATAGGGTCAGGTGTCTACCTCGAATCCTAGACCCATTCTGCTGGACGTTCAGGAACTCTTGCCGCCGTCGGAGCCGACCACGGCGATCTCGAGTGCGGGTCAATTTACTATAAACTCTTTAATTAAAACAACTTATGAGACCGAAAGGCGCTTGCGTCCTTTGGCGCGCCTACGTTGAATAACCCGTCGACCTGTCTTAGTACTCATTCGAGTAAGAAAACCATGAGTTCGCTTGCGGCGTCTGTTGTTCGGCTGGAATGTGCGTTTCATGAACCCTTAATCAACCTCTGAGTTGCTGCCAAACCAACATGGTACCCAAGCGTCTGTAAACCTGTCAACGACTAGTGCAAGACACCCGATACTTTCTAATGAGGTTTTAGTTAAGAGTTGTTGAAAACGCTCTTAATTTATACTAGAAAAATACTTTTGACGGCTTTCTCTCTGTTACTGATTGCGTCAAATAAATGCTGTGTGTTACAGTCGCCCGCCTGTGGTTGCTGGATTTTGCCTTTGTCTTAAGGTGGTTTTCCACAACTGTGGAAGAAATTGTGGAAAAAGATAAGACTTTCGCCCAATAACGGGCAGATTTTTGTCTCTACTATTTATTTAACCCGATTACGGTTACTGTCCCAGCAGCACCGTGAAAGGCTATCGGGGCGAAAGCTTTCCAATAAGTTCATATTGTCTAATGTCAGTCAACGTTTGGAGTCAGGTTCTTTCTCGAATAGAAACAAAGGTTAACCGTCATAGTTTTTACACCTGGTTTAGGCCAACTACTTTTGTTGAGGATAATGGGGAACGGGTCACTATTCGTGTCCCAAACGAGCTTTTTCGTGATTGGCTGACTAAGCACTATGCTGGGGTTATTGATGAAGCCGCTGCTGAAATTCAGCGCGGTGGAATACAGGTCGCCTTTATTATCGATGGACAAACGGGAAAAGTTGTTGAAAAAAACGAAAAAAAATTATCGGCAGACGCCTTACCCCCTGGCATTCCGTCCCGTGGCTTAAACCCCCGGTATATTTTTGACGCGTTTGTTGTCGGTTCATCAAACCAATTTGCACACGCAGCCTCTTTAGCTGTCGCGGAAGCGCCTTCACGCTCTTATAACCCGCTTTACTTGTATGGTGGGGTTGGTCTGGGGAAAACCCACCTAATGCACGCAATCGGTCAGTATTTACTTTCACAAACGCCGACTTTAAAACTTATCTATATCTCGTCTGAGCGTTTCATGAACGAAATGATTAATGCTGTTCGGTATGACCGAATCTTGGACTTTCGAGAGCGTTATCGAACAATGGACGTTCTTCTTGTTGATGATGTGCAATTTTTAGCTGGTAAAGAAGGTACTCAAACGGAATTTTTTCATACATTTAATTCTTTATATGACGCCCAAAAACAGATAATTATTAGTAGTGATTGCCCTCCACATGAAATTCCAGCGCTCGAAGAACGATTACGATCTCGGTTTGAGTGGGGGTTAATAGCTGACATTCAACCACCGGATTTAGAGACAAAAGTCGCGATATTAAAAAAGAAAGCTGAAGCGGAAACTATTCCTCTCGCTGATGACGTTGCGCTGTATATTGCTGGACGAATTAAATCTAATATTCGAGAACTCGAAGGATCGTTAATCCGTTTAATTGCTTATGCGTCTCTAACAGGAAGCAAGATTTCTCTAGCTCTTGCGCAAGACGTACTAAAAAATATTATTGACCGAGATGATCAACCTGTAACTATTGACCAAATTCAAAAATTTGTCGCCAATTACTATCAACTTAGGGTTGTAGATCTCAAATCTCGAAATAATTCGAAATCCATAACACTCCCTCGCCAGATTGCAATGTTTCTTTGTAAAACACTTACAAATGCTTCACTGCCTCAAATAGGAAAAACTTTTGGTGGAAAACATCACTCAACTGTTATCCACTCAATCCGGAAAGTTGAAACTCGTTGTAAGAATGATCGAGATTTCAACAAACTCGTCAACAGTTTTATAGAGACTTTTAACTAGTAAAACACTCTGTTAAGGGGTTCTATCCACAAAGGATCACTCTGTTTGAGATGTATGTTTTGTGGATAAAAATCTATCCACAACTTAAGTTCTAGTAATCCACAGTTTTTAATCGCTTTTTGTAACGTTAAATAGTTGATTTTAAAATACTTAAAATCACAACCCACTGTTTCAACAAGCCTTCTTTCTTGTTATAATTTGTATTACTTTTTATTGATCATGTAGTTACTAATGATCAATCGGTCTTGACTCTCCAATCGAGGTCTTGAGTTCCATGGATTTAAGTGTTCGAAAGAGCGATCTTCTAGGTGAACTTCAATTTTTTCAGGGTGTAATTGAAAGAAAAAATACGATTCCTATTCTTGCAAATGTCTTAGTAGAAGCAGGAAGCGATGGCACACTAAAACTCCTAGCTACGGATTTAGAACTAGGCCTTCGTAGTCAATGTAAAGCGTTGGTTAAAAAACCAGGTGAACTTACACTGCCAGCAAAGAAGTTATTTGAAATAGTGCGAGAACTGCCGGAAACTGACATCAGAATTAAGCAAGACGGAGAGAAGAACCAGGTAACTATTACAGCAGATCAATTTAAATCAAGAATACAAACACTTCCGAAGACGGAGTTTCCAGATGTACCGAAACCACCGAACGTAAACCCGGTGTCACTTTTACGCGAGGAATTACACTTAATGGTTTCGCGGACTCAGTTTGCGATTACCGGGGAAGATACACGGTATTTTTTAAATGGCGCACTTTTTGTTTTAAAGACAAACTCTATGGACTTAGTGGCAACCGATGGACACAGGTTGGCATTAGCGACAACATCAAGAGAAAAAGAGGAAATAGAGGAAACCAGAACAATCTTCCCCAAAAAGACGTTGATAGAACTGTCGAAACTCCTCGCAGACAGTAAGAATAAAGACATTTCCTACGAGTGTGGCGAAGCCCACCTCTTTTTTAGAGTTGATGGGCGTGAGTTAATTTCTAGGATGATCGACGCTCAATTTCCAGCGTTCGAAAGAGTAATTCCAAAAGGAAATGATAAGAGAATTGAATTTGATCGTGACCGTCTAACGAGCGCGATAAAGAGAGTAAGGCTTCTGTCGAGCGAGCGGTCACAAGCGGTAAAAATGCGGCTAACCGATAACCAGGTTGAAGTGCGTTCTGAAAGCGCAGAAGTCGGAGAAGCGACAGAAGAATTAGAGGTTAATTATAGTGGCGAGGAAGTAGAAATTTGTTTTAACGCTCAGTATGTGCTTGATTTTCTTGCAGTAGTTAATGTGGACAGTGTCGTGCTTGAGCTTAAAGATGAAATGAGCCAGGCGGTAATGCATCCTGCTGGAGAAGAAACGGCTTATACCTACGTAATTATGCCGATGCGTGTGTAGTAGGTGGACTCGGTCGAAGCTTGGCAATAGTAAAAGTATGACGCAGTTTGAACAGGAAGAGGTTGGGTCTCACCCAAACCCAAAAGGTGGAGCCCCGTTGGTAAATCAGCCTGATGGGGAAGAAGTTTCCCAAGATTATGGCGCAGACAAGATTAAAGTTTTAGAGGGTCTTGAGGCAGTTCGTAAACGACCCGCTATGTATATCGGGTCAACCGGCGCCCCGGGGTTGCACCACCTGGTTTATGAGGTGGTCGACAATTCAATTGACGAAGCGTTGGCCGGGTTTTGCGATTCTGTAAGTGTGACAGTCCACATCGATAACTCGGTCACCATTTCGGATAACGGTCGCGGGATTCCGGTGGGTCAGCACGTCAGTGGAAAATCCGCGGCGGAAGTTGTAATGACCGTTCTTCATGCTGGTGGAAAGTTCAATAACGATACATATAAAGTTTCTGGCGGTTTACACGGTGTTGGTATTTCTGTGGTTAACGCTCTATCTGAAGTGCTCGATCTTGAGATTTGGCGAGACGGACAGGTCTATCAGCAGAACTACAAGCAGGGTCATGCAACAACTGGTTTGGAGGTTGTTGGAACGACGAAGCGGCGTGGCACAAAAGTCACCTTTAAACCGGACGAAAAGATTTTTGATACAACCGAGTATAGCTTTGACACGCTTGCGCATCGGTTGAGAGAACTAGCCTTTCTTAATGCTGGAGTTCAAATTTCTCTTGATGACGAACGAACCGGAAAAAACCGGTCGTTTAAATATGACGGAGGAATTCGTGAGTTTGTGGAGTTTATTAATAAGAACAAAACAGTCGTAAATAGCTCCCCCATTTACATGGAGGGAACCAAGGATGGCGTTGAGGCCGAAATTGCTTTGCAATGGAACAATGGTTATGGCGATGCGGTCTATTCGTTTGCAAATAACATTAATACTCAAGAAGGCGGAACACATCTATCAGGTTTCCGCTCAGCGTTAACGCGAACTCTTAACACCTACGCCAACAAGAACAACCTTTCTAGGGATTTAAAGGAAAGCATTGGTGGGGACGATATTCGCGAAGGACTGGTCGCTGTTATCAGTGTCAAGATTCCGAGACCCCAGTTTGAGGGTCAGACAAAAACAAAACTCGGTAACACAGAAGTAAAAGGAATCGTTGAAACGATCGTTAATGATTGTCTCGGTGCCCACCTTGAAGAAAACCCGAACATTGCAAAAAGCATTGTTCACAAGGCCATTGAAGCCGCTCGTGCACGAGATGCGGCCCGAAAGGCACGAGACCTTGTTCGTCGAAAAGGGGCATTAGACAGTAGTTCACTCCCTGGAAAACTAGCTGATTGCCAAGAACGAGATCCATCAAAGAGTGAAATCTACATCGTAGAGGGCGAGTCAGCAGGTGGTTCTGCGAAACAGGGAAGAGATCGAAGGTTTCAGGCGATATTACCAATCAAAGGAAAAATTCTTAATGTTGAAAAAGCGCGACTAGACAAGATGTTAAGTAGTGATGAAATCAAGACGATGATCGCGGCGCTTGGTTGTGGATTTGGGCTTGAAGTCACCGATGATGACGGAGAGCCGGAAGATGCTGGAGGGTTTGACCTTAACAAGCTCAGGTATCACCGTATTGTGATCATGACGGACGCTGATGTTGATGGGTCGCACATCCGAACGTTACTCCTCACATTTTTCTATCGCCAGATGCCTCGCCTGATTGAAAAAGGACACATCTATATCGCTCAGCCGCCTCTCTATCGTGCGAAACGAGGTAAGACGGAACACTACATCAAAGATGACCGAGAACTTGACACGTATCTAATCAAACGGGCGAGTGCATCAAGGGTCCTACGGCTACCGGAAACGAACCTAGAATTTACGGGCGACCGGTTAGAAAGCATGCTCCACAAGGTGATGGCATATGGTCGGTTACTACGACTGGTCGAGCGTCGTGGGCCGAGTCGCGATGTCGTCACGGCGCTTCTTGAGAACGGTGCGCGTAACCGAGAATTTTTTGTTGATGAAGCAACCGTAGACCGGTTTGCGCGTTCTGTTTCGACATCACTTCGGACCGTTTCACTTGATAGGGATGAGGAACACAGCGCTCACCTGTTAACGATTGAGGACCGCACGAACGGATTTCCACAGCGTCATTCGATCGGGGTCGACTTTGTGGAGTCCGCCGAATATCGCACGCTGCTGTCCCATTATGTGGACATTGAGGTTTTGCGAGGCCCGATGGTTATTTCGCAGCCGGAAACGGTCAGACCGAATGGGCAACCCGTGGAAGAAACTGCCAGCGAAGCAAAAAATATTGACACTCAAGCCGAGCAACCAAGCGAACCGGCTGGAGAAAAGAAAGAGCCTGAGATTACGGTCACTTCATTTGAGGAGTTAATCGAATACTTTATTTCTGTTGGAAAACGAGGGATTGCAATCAATCGCTATAAAGGACTTGGTGAGATGAATCCTGACCAACTCTGGGAAACAACAATGAAGCCGGAAGACAGAACGCTTTTACAGGTTCGCGCCGAAGATGATGCGGAAGCTGACAGCATGTTTACCACGCTCATGGGCGATCAGGTTGCACCACGCCGAAAATTTATAGAAGACAACGCTTTAGATGTAAAGAATCTTGACGTGTAAGGATTTCCACTAGTTTTTTGACAAGCGTCCGCAGTTCAGTATGTCAGATACCAACCAATCAAATATTCCCGTAAATATCGAAGACGAAATGCGACGGTCGTACATGGATTACGCCATGAGCGTAATCATCGGCCGGGCACTACCTGACGTTCGAGATGGTCTTAAGCCCGCACACAGGCGGGTGATTTTCGGTATGGGTTCGATGGGATTGTCCGCAAATCGAACTTACCGAAAGTGCGCGAAGATCGTCGGTGAAGTCATGGGTAATTTGCATCCGCATGGTGACGCATCTATCTACGACACGCTTGCGAGACTCGCGCAGGATTTCAACATGCGTTACCCATTGGTAAACGGCCAGGGGAATTTTGGATCAGTTGATGGGGACCCACCGGCCGCCATGCGGTACACCGAGGCAAAGCTGAGACCGCTGTCGGACGACTTGATGGCGGATCTCGATAAAGAGACCGTTGACTTTGTACCCAATTACGACGAGACGAGCGAAGAGCCATCGGTGTTACCAGCACCATTTCCAAACTTGCTCGTGAATGGCTCGGCAGGTATTGCGGTTGGTATGGCGACGAAT
>CAYFJM010000027.1:0-13023 GCA_964343415.1 uncultured Vicinamibacteraceae bacterium
TCCGCGCCACCAGGTCCGCGCGCTTTTCCAATGGCACGAAGTGATCTGATTGTCGAGTTAAGATGACTTCAACGCCAGATGCATGCAACTGGGTCGTTAGTCGTTTGGCTAGATCTAACGTTAGCATTGACTCTGTAAGTCCGTGACCGCTTGCACCTGGATCATGCCCGCCGTGGCCGGGATCGATAACAACACGAGAGATAGAAAGTCCCAGTTGACGGGGTAGGGAGAGTGGTGCGTCTGACGACCTACTAAGCGCGACTCTGGGTTGTTTGGTGGGTGGGTGGGTTACCCGCCCGTTATCGACAATGGTAGGTGATTGGCAATCGGCGACAATCCGAAATGGTTCGTACAGGGTCAGGACAGAACAATGAGTGTTTTCAGCTAGGTCGATTACAACACGAGTTGTCTGAGTGTTCCGCTGTGCGACACGAATTGATGGTTGGGACAAGTCAGGCGTCGAAGCGACGATTTGAAAAGTGTCAGAGATCGTCGTATCCGAGAGGTCGAAATATATACGCGTGGGAGCAGTAAGTTGCTGAGTAGTGAAGTTCGCCTCGTGACTGAGTGCCAATGTATACCGGTTGGTCCTTCCCAAGTGGTCTTTACTAATTCGCGTCAATCGCCCGTAATCGGATACCGTGTTAAATATCTGTAGTCTTTCAGGTACGCGACGACTTAGAGGGCTTTGGCTATAGTCCGAAAGCAATTGATTTAATAGCGACGTACCTTGTGACCTAAAGGATTGAAGATGCCATCGTTCAAATGCGTCAAGGCAGAGGCCGGCGGCCTGCCATAGCGCTTGAGCCGCATAAGAGCTTCTGGGATGGTCTCTGGCGATGGTTGTAAATGCGTCAATCGTAGCGTGGTAATTAGTCCGAGATACTTGAATGGATCCTGGTGTTCGGAGCGTCCGTTCTTTGATGAGAGCCGCGCGATAGAGGTGCTCTGGGTCAATCCGTTGGCCCGCGATCTGTTGGTTTGGCGGTTCAGCGGCGATGATAGTCGAGACAGCCATCGCCGATATTGTGAGAAGTGGAACCACAAATTGACCCCATTTCCTCAAGGATGTTCTGCACAGATTTTCCATCTGATATTTGTTATCGGCCTGAGGGCGTTACTGCATTAATGACAGACTGCTGAATAGAACTACCGTAGCTGTGCGTCGATTTCCTCAAAGTAGTCTGACTTTACGAGTACTTCCCTCGGCTTTCCTGAGCTGCCGCTGGAAACCAGACCGTCCGCTTCCATCATGTCGACTAGCCGTGCGGCACGACTAAAACCGATACTAAGCCGGCGCTGAAGGTATGAGATCGAAGCCTTTCCGCTTGAGACGATAAGGCGACTGGCTTGGTCATACAATTCATCTCGATCAAAAGTTGGGGCATCTGGCTTTACCTCATCCGCTGTGATGGATTCGTCATAGCCGGGTGTCCCTTGCTTTCGTAAAAACCCGCAGAACCGTGCCGTTTCTTGTTCCGAAATGTATGGGCCGTGGAGACGTTGGGAATAGGAACTGGCCGGCCCGTGAAAAAGCATGTCACCTTTACCTAGAAGCTGTTCCGCACCGTTGGCGTCCAGTATTGTTCTCGAGTCGACTTTGGACGATACGCGAAACGCGATGCGTGAAGGGAGATTACCTTTTATTACCCCGGTAATAACGTCCACGGATGGGCGTTGGGTGGCGAGTATAAGGTGAATTCCAACAGCGCGAGCCATTTGAGCTAGTCGAGTGATTAGTTGCTCAACTTCTTTGCTTGCAACCATCATTAGATCTGCAAGCTCGTCAATTGCGACAACGATATATGGTAGCGGCATTGGCGCCGCCTCCGTATTGTCCTTCTTGTTCGAAGAGTTTTTTCCTCTGGTCTTAATCGACTTTAGTGATTCTTTTCGGAGTAGTTCCAGGTTTCGATTGTATTGCTCGATGTTGCGGACGCCTTCAGTCGCGAGGTGTTTGTACCGTTCCTCCATCTCTTTTACGGCCCAGCGAAGCGCGTTGTTGGCCTGCTTCGGATCGACAACAACAGGCGTTAATAGATGAGGGATGTCTTCGTACATTCCCAGTTCCAATCGCTTGGGGTCAATAAGGATCAGTCGGACCTCTTCGGGTGATGCTCGGTAAAGAATACTGGTCAACATAGAATTTAGAGCGACGGATTTCCCGGTGCCTGTTGCTCCTGCGATGAGCAGGTGGGGCATTGTCGTGAGATCGCTAGTGACAGGTTCTCCGTGAATGGTTTTACCGAGTACTAAGGTCAATTTTGACGACGATTGCCGGTAAAGATCTGATTCAAGCATTTCTCTCAATGAAATTCGCTCTCTGATGTCATTGGGGATCTGTATCCCGACGGTCGATTTACCAGGGATACGTTCAATTAGGACCCGCTCGGCACCCATTGCGAGAGAGAGATCGTCGGCGAGTCCCGCAATTTTGTTGTATTTCACTCCGGACTCTGGTTTGAACTCAAAGGTAGTTACCACGGGTCCAGGATGTATTTGATCCACAGTGCCGTCCACGGCAAATTCCTGACATTTCTCTTCTAAGAGTCTTGCGGCTGTACGAAGTTTGCGCTCGTCAACCTTTTGCATGGCTCTTGGCGGGTCAAATAGAGAAATCGGAGGACTTGAATAAGAGCCAGGTTTGGTCAACTTTGTGGCCTCGGGCGGGAAGGGCAACGAGGGTATTTTCGACTTACCAGCCTTTTGTATTGCTGGTATCGGTTTTTCGATTTCGTTAAGCCTTACTCTTGTCGTGCCTGCAATATCGATACCTTGAGAATCGTCCGGGTCCTGTCGTTTTTCAACTCTCTGTTTTTCGAGTTCACGGGCTTCTTGAATTTCGGCGAGGGTCTCTGTTCGCCCGGAGCTAGACCCAGCTTTCTGTAAACGTTCCTCTTCTACATTACGGCGTTGTCGATTCCGTCGCCTTTGCTCATTCCATTCTTGGCTTTGCCGGTAGAGTTGACGAATGAACGTGGTAGCTAAATTTGAAATGCTGGAAAAAAATCGGCCGAATGAGAACTGGGTAGTAAGAATAACGGAGAGAAAGAGACCGGTGAGAATAACGATGATTGAGCCAGTTCTATTAACGTACTCTGCGACGGAATTAGATATAAACGCCCCTAAATATCCGCCGGCGTCAAAAGAACGCCCAGCATTTTCCATAATGCCAAAGGAAAGACTGAGTAACGCAGTCGTTGTAGCAAAGAGCAGCGCTATTCCAATTAATTTGGTATACGCGGCGTCGATAAGGCGACACCAAAAATAATTCCAGCCCGTGACTACAAGTGCTAGTGGGACAACGAAAGAAGCGTACCCGAGTGTTTGAAAGGAGAGTTCGGCAATGAATGAGCCGACTTGACCGAAAAAATTTGCAGGAGGGGAGTTTCCACCGCTATTAAAGAACCATACAGTGTCCGATACTTCGTAGGTTGCAAGAGAGATTAGCCACATCAATGCCGACGCGAATAGAGTGACCCCGACAAATTCGTTCAGCCGGCGAGACAACCTTGTTCGTGACACGGTCAATTCTCCAACAGCACGGGCAAAATTACCGGTGCGTTTCCAAAATGTTTTTTTGCAAGGTGTTGCAGGTCGGGTATGACCTCTGTTACCAGGGTTTCCGGGTCCCCGTTTTCCGCAGTTAGAGCCGAGTCCAAAACCCCATGAACAGCTTTTGCTAGACCATCAACACATGCGCTATTACTGTTCTCGGTCAGAACTCCGTAAGTGATTAGTGTCGGTTTTTGATCGATTTTCCTGTTGTTTCTGTCGATACGCAAAACTACGACAAGAACGCCGTTTTTTGCCAGTGACCGGCGCTCCATGACTGTATGACTGCTTACCGGAATGGAGAGGTCGTTATCAATATAGTTCGTTTCTACTGGAATCGAGTCACCTAGCCAGTATTTTGTCTGATCGAAAAAGATTCGGTCGCCATTGCGGGCGAGAATTGGTTTGATTCCAGCGTTTTCAGCTAGAGCGGCATGGTGTTTGAGGTCCTGAAATTGCCCATGTATTGGGATTAGGTACTTGGGTTTGAGTAGTGCCATCATCGTTAGGAGGTCGTCTTGGCTTCCATGCCCGGACACGTGAACTAGATCAGAGCTGTTATCGAATAAGCTCGCTCCGGCTTGGGCGAGATCATTTTTCAGTTGAGCGATTGCAAGCTCGTTACCGGGGATTATTCGAGTCGAGAAAATAACTGTGTCATCGGCCTCAATGGCGACGTCGCTATGGGTGTTTCGTGCGATTCGCGAAAGCGCGGCATAGGGTTCACCTTGGGACCCACTCACGATACAAAGAATATTCCTTGACTGTTGAGTTTGAAGGACCGAGCGCGGCTTACGGAGTTGCGGCGGAATACTGATGTAACCGAGACGTTCCGCGATATCAATATTTTGTGCGATCCCTCGGCCTAGAACAATTACACTTCTACCGGTTCTGTGCGCGATATCAATCAGGAGCTGGATTCTCCGAACACTGGATGCAAATGTTGTCACAAAAACACGGCCCCGCGCGGATTGGCAGAGTTGCTCGATCGATGGTTGTAATTCCAGTTCCGAGCCTGTTCTACCCGGGATGGAGGCGTTCGTGCTGTCGGAGAACATTGCGAGTACGCCATCGTGACCGAGTTGGGTCAGTTTGGAGACGGTCGTATCCGTTTCGGTAGGCGGATACTGATCGAACTTGAAGTCACCAGTATGAACGATCGAACCAACGGGACTCTTTACGACGATTGCGGCGGAGTCTGGAATACTGTGGTCAACCGGGATAAATTCGATTTCGAGATCGGATATCGTCACCCGCGATTCTTCAGTGATAGGAGTTAGGCGGTCGTTTATCGCGATCCCATACTGGTCTAGCCGTCGCTGTACAAGAGCAAGCGTTAAACGTGTTCCGTAAACAGGTCCTTCGATTAGATCCCAAATAAACGGGATAGCGCCAATGTGATCTTCGTGGCCGTGCGTGAGCAATAGGGCGTCGAATGAACCGAACTCTGAACGAATCTGATCGGAGTTGGGAGCGCATACATTGATCCCGTAGGGTTGGAGGGGTACAAACCCTATGCCGGCGTCAATCATGATTGTCGAGGATTTTGTCCGAACGACCAGCATATTCATTCCGAATTTGCCGACGCCGCCGATTAGACACGTTTCGAGTGGGGTTACGGATGGGCAAGACATACTAAATAAAAGGAACTAAGCTCTGATTCTATTATCGTTGTGCTCAGGTCGGGAGACCCGTAAGGTTGCTTTGCAGGTTACTGGGCGTCCTGCTGGATAGGGCTAATCTTCATAGGATGATACCACAGGCGCCGTTAGTTTCCCGCTGCTGTCTCATAGAGATCAATGAGTTTCATCAATTCAAGTTCGGCCGGTCTGCACGACGGATCAATTTGTGATCGGTTGCAGCATTCTCGTGCGTCGAGTCTACGAGCGAGCGTAACGGATGCTAAGGCATTACGAAGTTGTTTTCGACGCTGTGTAAATAATTGACGGACAAACGACTCGAATCCTGGAAGGCTACTGGGCATGCGTTCGGGCGATTGAAACCGAAATTGGATCAACATGGAGCGCACTTTCGGGGTCGGACGAAATGCGCCCGGAGGAAGGTTTAGTAACTTCTTCGCGTTAGAGTTTAGTGAACTCATCACAGCGAGAGGGCCATATTCTTTTGAACCAGGTAGTGCAATGATGCGTTCTCCGACTTCTTTCTGAACCATGACGGTGGCATCAAGTATGTTGTGGGAATGACCCCGTTGAAGTAGGCGGAGGATGATTGGCGCGGATATGTTGTATGGAAGATTCCCGACCACACGTAGTTGGCCATTATATTTATTGAGATCTGTCGCTATTGTCGCAAGGTCAATCTCTAAAACGTCTGCTTGAATCGTTTCGAACGCTTCGTTCGCAGAAAGACGAAGTTCCTCGACTAAGGCGGTGTCAATTTCAATGGCGAGTAATTTTTGCACCTGATCAGATAGTGGAAAAGTTAATGCCCCTCGCCCTGGTCCAATTTCCATAATGATGTCGGTTGGCTTCGGGTTGATGGCTGTCAGAACTTTCTTTACCCAGTCGGCTTCAAGGAAATGTTGGCCAAAACGTCGTTTGGGAGGAAGGTAATTCTTCGCCACTTCTGGTGTGATTCTGTGTTGGGATAGGCGGTTATGGGCGGGATTTTTCAGTTGCCGCCTGTGGTAGCTGCGGAACATGATAATTGCACAGTTCCCTCGCAACGCAGTTGTCGCAACGCGGTCGGGTTTTGCATAGATTTCGGCCATGCTGAATTAGCACGTCTGAGGCGTGAAGCCAGGTTGTTTTTGGGAAAATCATTTTTAGTTGAAATTCCGCGGTAGTTGGATCAGTGGTGTGAATGAGTTCGAGTCGATTGGATACACGGAGAACGTGGCGATCGACCGGAAACCCTGGGGCGTTGAAGGCGTGCCCGAGCAATACATTTGCCGTTTTTCTTCCCACGCCAGGTAGCTTTATCAAGGTATCCATAGTAGTGGGTACGTCCCCGTCATGATCCTTTACGAGTACTCTCGCCATCCTGAGGAGTGACCGGGATTTGATTCTAAAACACCCTGTACTCCGTATAAGTGATTGAAGTTGTGCTTCGTTGGCAGTAGCTAGTGTATGAGCATTCGGATACTGCTTAAAGAGTGCAGGTGTTATCCGATTGACCCGTTTGTCTGTGGATTGGGCTGAAAGGATTGTGGCTACCAAGAGTTCGTACGGATCACTAAAAATAAGTTCGGTTGATGCGTTGGGATAGTAGGCCTCAAGAACGTGGAGGATCTGCTGCGGCAAATCGCTTATGTAAGGGCTGTTCTTTTCCGGTGCACCGAGGGAACGACGTGAAGCCATTTGTGTTTATCAATGAATAGGTGTCTTTGGAGGTCCGACCTTTGGCGGAGCTTCTGTAAAGGCGCGGAGGTGTTCTTGTAGTGCGGCGATGAGGTTCGGGACGAATTGCATGGGCACGACAATGCGAGACCTGACAGGTGCTTTGAGTTGTTGCTCAGTTTCTGCTGTTCGGACGTCCTTTTCATTGGGGGGGAGAACTTCGCAGAATGTCAATGTGAAATCAAACGGAGTATGTGAAATCGAGCAGAAGTTAGCGTATGTACGTGGGACATCAGATGAATCATCCGGGACAATTGTGAAGTTAACCTGTTTGCGGTCAGACATATTTAGGCCTCCGAGGAATTAACGAGAGCACTGAGCGTGGATTCAATAAGATTAGTATTTTCGCATGACGGCAAGCACGATCGCTTGGACATGAACGGTACTTGGTTTTAAGAATAGCGGTGGGTGCGAAGGGTTTTCCGGTTGGAGTCGTACGTTGTTGTTTTCAAGGAAGTACGATTTGAGCACGGTATTCGAACCATCCAGGAGTGCGATCACGGTTTCACCGTTGTGTGGTGTCTTACGGTCTTCAACGATAATGATGTCGCCATCGCGTATATGTTCGTCTAGCATCGAGTTGCCTTGGACACGCAATGCATAGGCGTCGGTGACCTGAATAAATTCTTCGGGAACGGCAACAGATTCATTGCTGGGGATGGCTTCAATGGGACGACCGGCCGAGATGCGGCCCAGAAGCGGAATTTCAGTGGAGCGTGTACCGGTTCGTGTGGCAATTAGTTCGACGGAACGACTTTTGTTCCATACGCGTCTGATGCAGCCCTTGTCTTCAAGGTTTTTCAAGTGTTTGTGCACGGTTGCAAGGGAAGACAGGGCGAATCTTTGACCAATTTCTTCAAGGCTTGGTGCATAGCCGTGGTGCTCTATGAATTCGTTGAGGTAATTGAGAATTTCGCGCTGTCTTTTCGTTAGCGGCTGCACGATTCCTCCGGGTGGCCTGGAGCAAAGTTTGCTCGCGTACTCTAGTGCAAACAAAAGGCGAATATCAAGGCTCGCAGGATAAGATTGGACCCGTGCAAATTCCAATCAGTCTCCCCAGTTGTGACGTAAGCGACTTTGACGTGGTCGGATGCGGTTTGAATATGGTTGACCAGTTAGTAACCGTAAGCGAACACCCACAACCAGATACAAAGCAACAGATTAAGGCGCTGGAATATTCGCCAGGTGGACAGGTAGCTACTGCTATGGTGACCTGTGCTCGCCTTGGATTGCGGGCTAGATACGTCGGGAGGTTTGGAGATGATGCGCATGGGAGATGGGGAATCGAAAGCCTCTCAAAAGAAGGCGTTGATACAACTGCGAGCTTGATAGCGAAGTCTACACCGAACGGATTTTCGATTATTTTGGTGGACAGTGAACGAGAGACGCGAACGATCTTATGGTCCCGAGATCCAGCTTTGAAGCTGTTATCGTCTGAGATTCATCCTTCGATGGTGTGTGCGGGACGGGTACTTCTCGTTGATTGTCACGATACGGAGGCAGCGATTACGGCGGCCTGTTATGCGCGTGAAGCGGGTATTCCCACTGTGATCGATGTGGAGTATGTACGGCCGGGTATCGATGAGCTTCTTAAACAGATAGACATCATTATTACTGCTGAGAGTTTTCCAACCGCATTAACTGGATTTGAGGATTTCGGGATCGCTCTACGTTCGATACGTGACGCGTACAAACCGGCGATGGTCTGTATGACCTTGGGTAGAGAGGGAAGCCTTGCACTTGTTGGAGATACTGAGATTCGGACGCCAGGTTTTCGAGTGCCTGTCGTCGATACCACTGGATCAGGCGATGTCTTTCGTGGTGGCTTTATTGCCGGTTGGTTACAAGGTGGCGGCACGCATTCGGTGGATGACGTTCTACGCTATGCGAATGCAGTTGCCGCCTTGAAGTGTCGAAGTTTAGGAGCGAGGCAAGCGATTCCGACACAAGCCGAGGTCGATGTTTTGTTGAATTCGTAAGGACCTCTCATCTGTGTCGTGGCCGAGTGTCACGAGCGACGGCGATAGTTTTTGTGCGAGCGATGTGTTGCTTGGGGCGTGCTAGAGTCGGGTGATGCGATTATTGTTGGCAACGTTGTTTACTGGTTTCGTCCTTGTTTCTTCCCAAGACAGTCGACCTCTGACAGCAGAGGACGGTGCGGACTTTGTATCGGTGATGGACCTGCTCAATCAAGCCGTACCGGAAGTCAATGAGCAAGAAGTCGAAAATGATTCGGCTAGAGAAATTGTAGTGACACAACGGTCGTTAAACGGATATCTCAGGTTTCAAGGCGCATCCATATTGCCGGAGGCGCTGAGTGACGTGACCGTAGAGATTCTAGAAGGTGGGCAATTGATCGGGACTGGATTCGTGAACGTCGATGAGGTCGATGACCTAAGTTCCGGTTCGATGGGAATGCTTCAATTTTTGAGCGGATCCCTTCCAGTGTCAGTTTCAATGACGATAGAAGTGAGTGGTGAGGAATTGCAGATGACTCTGGAAGACCTAGAAATTGGGCCGGTCAATGTTCCGCCAGCGTTGGCTCAGTTGTTGGTTCGGCAATATTCAGTAAATGAAAGATATCCGAACGGCATCGATTTGTCTGAACCCATTTTGATTCCTTCAGCTATAGAGGATGTTGAGATACAGCAAGGCCGAATCGTGATCGTGACCCAGTGAAGCCTATGGATGAGGGAGCGCGGATAAAGACAGACACTCCTGTCCAATTTGTAAAGGGGATTGGTCCGCGGCGAGCGACCGAATTGTCCGCCGTTGGCGTGAAGACCCTTGAGGATCTTTTACTTTTACTCCCTCGACGTTATGAGGACCGAGCGGCATTTCAATCAATTGGTTCGTTGAAACCGAATGAAGTGACCGGCGTAACTGGAACGATACTGAGTTGTGGGATTCGACGGACAAGGCGGCCGGGTTTCCAGATCCTTGAAGTTGCTGTTGAAGATCAGACGGGGCAATTGCGAGCCGTCTTTATGAATCAAGTGTTTCTTAAAGAGTTGTTCGAAAATGGGCAGCGAGTGATCTTTTATGGGAAAGTAGAACTACGCCGGAGTGGTGGGATTCAACTAACGAATCCCGAGTACGAATTACTTGATGAGAACTCGCGTGACGAGGAATCAGTCATTCATGTCGGCCGTATCGTCCCGATATATGAGAAACTCGGCTCGCTAACACCGAAATTCCATCGACGCGTCGTACACCAAGCATTGCAGGTAGTGGATGACACGTTTGAGGACCTTCTGCCGCGGCGGATTCAGGAACAGTTCCATTTCCCGGCAAGGCTAGAAGCGATAACTGACTCTCATTTCCCACAGACTGGTTCGGGACTGAATGAGTTAAATGAATTTCGGACATTAGCGCAGCAGCGTCTTATCTTTGAGGAATTTTTCTTGTTCCAGTTCGGCCTTAGTTTAAGACGGCAAGAATTACGCCGGGATGCAAAGGGACATAAGGTGAATATTGATGACCGAATACGGGCGTCTGCACTTGAGGTCCTGCCCTTTCGATTAACCGGAGACCAGCGCGTGGCGGTGAAGGAGATAGTCGCGGATCTCACTAAGCCGGAACCGATGCGGAGGTTGTTGCAGGGCGACGTGGGTTCGGGAAAAACGATTGTCTCAATCTTGGCGGCATTGGTGGTGATGGAGAACAATCTCCAGGTTGCGTTGATGGCCCCAACGGAGCTCCTAGCAGAACAGCATTTTTCAATCGTTAAGCAGGTTTTGGGACGAACTAGATTTGAAGTGACATTGTTGACGGGCGGAACGCCGGCGAAAGAGAAACAGCGACTCATCGACAAGATTGCCGATGGAAGCTCGCAATTCGTTGTGGGAACTCATTCGTTATTGCAGAGCGACATCGCATTTGGTCGGCTTGGCCTTGTGGTTATCGATGAGCAGCACCGGTTCGGTGTTGCTCAACGGGCCGCGCTCGGAAAAAAGGGAAACAGGCCGGACATGTTGGTGATGACGGCGACGCCTATCCCTCGGACGTTGGCATTGACAGTTTATGGGGATTTGGATGTGTCGAATCTTCGAGAACTTCCGCCTGGACGAAAGCCCGTCGTGACATCCATTCATTCGGAGTCATCGAGGTCATGTGTTTATGACTTGGTCAGGAGCGAATTAGCCAAGGGCAGGCAGGCATATGTTGTCTGCCCGCTCGTTGATGAATCAGAAAAGATTGACCTCAAGGCGGCTACTGAAACATTTGGTGAACTGAAACTGAAAACATTTTCTGACAAACAAGTAGCACTTGTGCATGGTCGTATTAATGCAAGTGAGCGGGAACAAATAATGCAGCTTTTTGTAGCTGGCAATGTCGATATTCTTGTCGCGACGACGGTAATTGAAGTTGGTGTCGATGTGCCGAATGCGACTGTAATGGTTATTGAGCAAGCGGAGCGATTTGGATTAGCGCAATTGCATCAATTGCGCGGTCGGGTCGGACGTGGAACTGAACAATCACATTGTGTGTTGTCGCATGGACCGCGGATATCGGAGTCGGCACGGGCGAGGCTGAATGCATTGGAGCAGTCGAACGATGGGTTTCTTATCGCGGAGCATGATCTAGAAATCCGTGGCCCAGGTGACTTTTTTGGCACACGACAGTCGGGGATACCGCTTTTTCGGGTGGGTGATGTCATACGCGATCACGTCTTAATGGAGCAGGCCAAAAGTTCTGCGAAGGAGTGGCTTGAGTCGGGTGAGGCTACTACGGTTGAGCTTGAGGAGGTGCGAAGAAAGTGGCAGTCTCGGTTTTCGTTGGTTGGCGTGGGATAGCCGATGAGAATTATTGCCGGTGAAAGGAAAGGCTGTCGGTTGTTCGCGCCAACATGGGAGGGATTGAGGCCAACGTCAGACCGCCTGCGGGAGACATTGTTCAATGTTTTACGGGATGATGTTGTAGGTGCGAGATGGCTAGATGGGTGCGCCGGAACCGGGGCGATTGGATTGGAGGCGATTAGTCGCGGAGCGATGACTGTCACCTTTGTCGAATGCGATCACCGGGCGATTGCGCTTATTAGGAAGAATATTGCGCAGTGTAGAACAGAGAGCCGAGCGGTTGTCGTTGAAGGGGCGTTACCGGATGGTTTGGCAAGGTCAATTGAGAGTCCTTGTTTCGATGTTTGTGTGCTTGATCCGCCGTATGAATTTGATACTAAGAAGATCGGTGACATACTGACGGGAGTGAAACCCTATGTTGCGCAATCAGGCTTAATTGTTTTGGAAAGGCCTCGGCGAGCTGCCGTCGTGGAGGTGCCTGGGTTGGTGACGCAGCGTTGCATTAACTCAGGGGATAGTGCTTTATATTTTTATGGATGAAAAGAGGCGTAAGCTTGCGGTGTACCCCGGCTCGTTCGACCCTTTGACAAATGGGCACGTCGATATCATTGAACGTGGTGCGCGATTGTTCGATCGAATCGTCGTGGCTATTCTCGTGAACGGTGAAAAGGAACCATTGTTTTCGGCTGATGAGCGTAAAGAAATAGCACTCGCAGTTTTCGATGACTTTCCTAACGTAGAAATTGAAACCTTTGATGGTTTGCTTGTGGACTATGCGGCCAGGCAGGAAGCGGATGTAATTGTTAGGGGACTACGAGCAATTTCTGACTTTGAGTACGAGATGCAGATGGCATTGATGAATCGAAGACTCAATAGAATGATTGAAACAGTGTTTATGATGCCTGACGAACGATATACGTACGTTAGTTCCCGTTTGATCAAAGAGGTATTCGCACTCGGCGGTTCGGTTAAGGGCCTTGTCCCAGAGATTGTTGAGGCGCGACTGGCCTCAAAAACGGCAGTGTAGCAAGAAAGTTTAATAACGTGCCTAATCGAGGCACGTTATGCCATTTCCTTTGCAGATGATTATTTCAGAGCGATTAGGCAGAGTGAAACCGTCACAGACGCAGCAAGTAACTTTAGCTGCTCAGCGTCTACGTGCACAAGGTGTGCCCGTTATTGATCTTGGGGCCGGAGAGCCGGACTTTGATACGCCTGAGCATATTAAGCAGGCGGGGATCAACGCAATTCAGTCTGGCTTTACGAAATACACAGCCAACGCCGGTATTTCAGAACTGAAGGAAGCGGTA
>CAYFJM010000028.1:0-12805 GCA_964343415.1 uncultured Vicinamibacteraceae bacterium
TGGAATTGCACAGCTTCTTCACACGTTGGGCTATGAGGTGAGTGGTTCGGATCTTGTATCGTCCCAATCTGTTCAGCGTTTGAGGAACATCGGAATCACGGTGCACGAAGGGCATGAGTCAGGTCATCTCCACGCTCCTGATCTTGTTGTGGTCTCGTCGGCAGTATCAGACGACAACCCGGAAGTGGTTGAGGCAAAGAGAAGGCATATACCGACTTTTGGACGAGGCGAGATGTTGGCGGAGCTTGCGCGTCTTAAACAGTCCGTCGTTGTAGCTGGATCGCACGGTAAAACTACGACTGCTTCAATGGTGGCGTTTTTGTTGGAGGCAGCCGATCTTGATCCGACGGCCGTAATCGGGGGAGTAGTACGTGCATTTAGCAGTAATGCGAGACATGGAGACGGTGCGTTCATTGTCTTGGAGGCAGATGAAAGCGATCGGTCGTTTCTTTATCTGAAGCCCGACATAGCGATTCTGACGAATATCGATGATGAGCATCTTGACGCGTATGACAATTTCGATGGACTCACGAGTGCATTTGAAGAATTTGTAAATCGTGTGCCTGATACTGGTCGTGTTGTTGTCTGTGTTGACGATCCGGTGTTAGCAGGCATAGCAAAACGCTTGGCGAGTCGGGCATTGACTTACGGTCTTGACAATTCAACTGCCTCGATCAGTGCTCGAAATATAAGTTTAAGCCCAGAAGGTTCGAGTTGCCTGGTCACACTTCGCTTGGGTGAGTTAACAAAAGAGACCTCGCTTCGTTTGTGTGTACCTGGCCGACACAATGTGAGTAATGCTTTGGCCGCGATAGCGACAGCAACATGCCTTGGCATTGATACAGAGACAGCAGTCAATGCTTTGGGGTATTTCACAGGCGTAGAAAGGCGATTTCAACGATATCGCACGTCGAATAATATTGATGTTGTCGATGACTATGCGCATCATCCTACAGAGATCGCTGCTGTAATCGAAACAGCGAAATTGAGTTGCCCGCGACGCCTTGTTGTCTTGTTTCAACCACACCGTTATACGAGGACTGCTCGATTACTTACCCGTTTTGGTAAATCACTTTCGTGTGCGGACGAAGTGCTACTCACCAACGTTTACGCGGCAAGTGAATCTCGAATCGAAGGGGTTGACGCATTCGCAATAGCTGCTGAGATAGGGAGGTTTGCGTCAATACCCGTCCACGTAGTTGACAGTATGGATTTTGCGGTTACGCGAGCAGTTGCCTCTGTTGGTACTGGTGACATGCTCGTCGTGTTAGGTGCTGGCTCCATTAGTAGAGTCGCTAAGAGAGTGGTCGATGTTATTGAACAAAGGCGATGTTCATGACGGTACATATTCAGCCGGACAAACGATTTCATCGAGCCCACTTAAAACCGGGCCCACGGCGAAAAGGCATATCGCCTCTAAAGGTAGTTGTTCGAATTATCTTGGTCGCTCTCATAGCATTCGGGTTTTCGTACTGGTCGTTTGAAAGGATCAGGGGAACGTCTTTTTTCAGCATCGACACAATTTCTATTGTCGGAAACAATCGTCTTTCGGCCGGTGAGGTAATTGCGCTAGCAGAGTCATTGCATGGACAAAATATTTTTCTCGCTGACCTCGAAGAAGCGAGACACGATCTAAGTGCCGTCGGTTGGATCGATGATGTGACGCTGAGACGTATTTTGCCATCGGCCATTGAAATTATTGTTACCGAACGTGTGCCGGTTGGACTTGGGCGCTTCGGCTCGGCGTTGTACCTTATTGATTCAGAGGGTTTGATCATTGATGAATTTTCAGCAAGATTTAACGATTTAGACTTGCCCATAATAGATGGCCTGTCCGTTGCCCATAACGATGGGGATCGAGAGATCGATAAGCGGAGAGCGGCCTTAGTAACTCAACTGCTTTCTGACATCGGGCAATATGCACCTGAATTTTCGAAACAGTTGTCCCAAGTGAACGTTGCCGACCCACATGATGCGGTGGTCTTGCTGAGTGGCGATCCAGTTTTCATTCACCTTGGAAAAGAACAATTCGCAGAACGACTGCAAACATACGAAGAGCTAAAGCCATCTCTTAGTGCTCGAGTGTCTGATGTCGATCATGTGGATTTGAGGTTTGATGGGCGAATCTACGTGAGGCCCCTTAATAGAGATTGATGATTTCGGCGAAAGATTTTAAATGAGAGAAATTGAATTAGACGTTGTCTGGATGGCTCGAGGCCAAGGCGGTCAAAGCTGTTATCGGGGGAAGAGTGGCGCGTAACGAGCAATATATTGTCGGGCTGGATGTTGGTAGTTCCAAGGTGACCGCCGTTGTTGGTGAAGCGATGGAGGATGGAAGCCTTGAGATTGTTGGGACTGGTCTAGCCGATGCGAAAGGTATTCGCCGTGGCGTCATTGTTAACTTAGAGCACGCTGTTGAGTGTATAAAGAGGGCTCTTGATGACGCCGAACTAATGGCCGGGGTCGAAATTGATTCAGTTTACTTGGGATTATCTGGTGGACACGCCCGACCCTTGAATAGCAGGGGGGTTGTTGCCGTAACTGGCGCGCATCGTGAAATCACTAGAGAAGATGTCCGGCGAGCAATTGATGCTGCGAAGGCTCCACAAGTGCCAAATGGGTATGAAGTGTTACACGTTTTACCCCAGGATTTTGTTGTCGACGAACAAGATCAAATTATTGCACCAGTCGGCATGACCGGATCTCGCCTTGAGGTGCAAACGCATATCGTGTTTAGCCGGCAGTCAACGACTGAAAATGTGGTCGGAAGCGTTAACCGCGCTGGGGTGAAAGTAGCCGACACCGTGCTTGAGCAACTTGCAGCAGCCGAAGCAGTGTTGACGCCGGACGAAAAAGAGTTAGGTGTTGCACTTGTCGATGTGGGTCACGGAATTAGCGATTACGCGGTCTATGAACGAGGAAGTCTGTGGCATACCGGATCGATTATGCAAGGTGGTGAGCTCTTTACGAAAGACCTAGCTGTCGGACTTCGTACGCCGATTGCGGATGCAGAAAGAACCAAACGTCGTGATGGTTGTGCGTTCGCGAACCTAGTTGCTGAGGATCGGACTATTGAAGTTGCTAGTGTTGGTGGTCGACAGCCGAGACGAGTAAAACAACGGCTTATTGCGGACATATTACAGCCTCGGGCGGAGGAAATTTTTCACACTCTATCAGATGAAATCAGGAAAGCTGGTTTCGAAAACTCCCTCAATGCCGGCATCGTGTTAACTGGTGGTGGCTCGACGCTTAAAGGAATGACTGAGATAGCTGAACAGATTTTTGATTTACCTGTTCGTAGGGGTAATCCACTTGGTGTCGGAGGATTAATCGACCATGTTGACAACCCTGCTTTCTCAACAGCAGTTGGGCTCGTGATTTATGCCCACCGAATCCATGTAATAGATAAAGAGCATGCTCCAGTTCGGATGATCGATCGTGTACTAAAAGTTTTTAGATCATATTTTTCTTATGCCTAGCAGAACGAAACGGTGAGGAGGGTGGGTATGTTGGAATCCAAGGAAATGATTGGCTTTGTGGACTTAACTGCTGAGAGAGATATGCGTATAGAGCTTGGCGAAAATCTACAGCCAGGTGCACGAATCAAAGTAATTGGTGTCGGTGGTGGAGGTGGTAATGCAGTAAGTCGGATGGTCGAGTCTGGCTTAAGTGGAGTGGAGTTTATTGTTGCAAATACAGACGCCCAGGCACTTTCCACCAATGTGGCGCCTCGGCGTCTACAGATTGGCGGGAAGTTAACCAAAGGGCTTGGTGCAGGAGCTGATCCAGCCATCGGACGGCAGGCGGCACTAGAAGACACTGAAGAAATAATTAGTGCACTTGATGGCGCTGACATGGTTTTTGTCACAACAGGGTTGGGTGGCGGTACTGGTACAGGGGCGGCACCGGTAATTGCTGGACTTGCTAGTGAACTTGGTGCGTTAACAGTGGCAGTTGTGACTAAGCCTTTTAGGTTTGAGGGTAAGCGAAGAGCGAAGCAGGCTGAATGTGGGCTTCGAGAGCTTCGTGATGCGGTAGATACAGTCATTGCGATACCGAATGACAAATTGCTGGACACAGTTGAAGTAAATACGAGTGTGAACGATGCGTTCGCTGTCGCGGACGATGTCCTGCATCAAGCAATTCATGGCATATCCAACCTTATCCATGTTCCCGGTCAGATCAATCTTGATTTTGCTGACGTTAAGGCAATTATGTCGGGTATGGGGATGGCCATTATGGGAACAGGCTATGCAGAAGGTGAGAATAGGGGTGTTGAGGCTGCCAAGCTTGCGATTGCGAGTCCTCTACTTGAAGAAGCTAATGTCGAAGGTGCTCATGGCGTGATTCTTCACGTTACTGGAGGTCCGGATCTCGGATTGCACGAAGTTGATCAGGCGGCGACAATCATTCAGGAGGCAGCGCATGAAGATGCTAATTTCATTTTTGGCTCAGTTGTTGATCCTGATATGGAGGGCCGAGTAAAAATAACCGTGATTGCAACAGGCTTTGATGATATTGGATCTCGTCGTGCGCAGGAAAAAGTCGTATCAGCAACAGCTGATACACCTGTTGACTTAAAGAACTATTCCGATTGGAAGCAAGAAGAGACTGTCGTGCCAGGCTCAGTGTCCGTAAGCGGCAACGGTGCTATTGCAATTACTCGCCGACCTCTTATTGAACCGCCACTGTCTGTCGCCACTACCGATTCTGGCTCTAGCATTGGTTCCGATGTTGCTTTAGAGATAGACCAGGATCAAGGGTCAGAAGAGATACCGGCTTTTATGCGAAGGCATGCAGACTGACATTAGGTATGTCGGAGGTGGATATCTAAGTGTGATGAATAAGTGATACATGTGCCATAGCAGTCGTTGCTGTGTGTGTGATACTCAAGAGAGTATCCGTAACACCGAGTTTGTCTGCGCGGATTCTTGCTCCCCCGACCAACTTAAGTGTTGGTGGTCCTGGTGGAGTCCGAACAACCTCAATGTCTTTCCAAAGAACGCCATTTCCTCGTCCCGTGCCTAGTGCTTTCATGGCGGCTTCTTTTGCTGAAAAACGTCCGGCAAAGTGTTGTGCGAAAAATCGCCGACGCCGGCAGTAATCAATTTCTCCGTTCGTGAAAATTCGGTTAGTAAATCGATTTCCGTAGCGTCGTATCAAGTCTGCAACTCGATTAACATCTTCGATGTCTATGCCTACACTGAGAACAGCAGGCACGGGCGGCGTGACGGAAGATGGTCTTGTCAACGAGTGTGAGGCCTTCGTCGTCTCGTCCATCGCCACGTTTGCAAGTTTATCGGCCCTCTGATTGTGCTCACGGGGGATATGTTCGTATTCAACTTTTCCTACGAGTGCCTCAAGTTGTTTCGCGCGAGTATGTAGTTTTCGAAGTTCCGGATGTTTTACTTGGTATCTCCCGTTCATTTGTCGAGTCAGTAGTTGTGAGTCGGATCGTACGATGACGTCACGATGTTGGTGTTCCACGAAGTATTCGAGCGCAGCAACGAGTCCTCGGTATTCAGCAGTGTTATTAGTTTCGACACCGATTGCAGCGAAAAACTCGTCGATGATTGTCCCTGTCGATGTCTCGATACTGACACCGTAACCGGCAGGTCCAGGATTGCCTCGGGACCCACCATCAATGTAAGCGATGATCGGAAGAGTCATATCGTAATTGCTGAATCAAGAGTCAGTTTGAATTAGCTGATGAGATTGATTCAACGCTGTAGTAAAGAATTCGCTGGCAGCTTTCGCACTGGATCAATGACGTGTTAAGCAGAACTTCGTTATAAAGTTGAGGGCGAAGACGCACTAGGCATTCACAACAACGCCCGTCTTTAGCCTCACCGACCGCAATTCCTTTTCGTCCTCGAGACAACGTGTCGAATAGCATCATCGAAGGAGGGTCTATTTCAGCGATTAAGGCGGTACGATCAGTAGTGTGTCGATCCACTTGTGCTTGGAGTTGATTCCGTTCTTTTTCTAACTGGTCGCGCTCTTTCGATACTGCTATCTTCTCCAGTTCAACAGCTTTCTTCGCTGTTGCTAACTCACTAGATAGTTCGTCACTTTGAAGCATGCGCTCGAGAATCTGTTCTTCGAGGCGTTGTATTTCGTTTTCGGCTGTTTCTATTTCTGATTGAATCGCCCACAGTTCTTTATTGGTCTTAACGTTCATGGACTGTTCTTTGAACCGACTTAACCTGGTCTGTATTTCTGCAACAGATTTTTCTAGTTCTTGTCGTTCTGATTTTTGTTTGGCAATTCTTTGTTCGACGTTTTCAAGAACAGATGTTCTTTCATTGATCCGTGCGTCAAGAGCATCACTTGTTGAAGGAAATTTATCGATAGAGAGTCGTGCTTTGGCGACGGATTTGTCGATTTGTTGAAGACGAATGAGTCGTTCTAATTCAGCTAGCATTTATCGAGAAATAAGAAAGCCCCGCGTGAGCGGGGCTTTCGGTTTAAGCACACAGTGCCGTTCTCCTGTAGAAAAGAGTATGGTGGGCCCACCAGGATTCGAACCTGGGACAGACCGGTTATGAGCCGGCGGCTCTGACCGCTGAGCTATGGGCCCGAAAACCGTCATTAATTACCGCCCTCCAGGAAGGTCCGCAATTTACGGCTCCGGGTTGGGTGTCGCAATTTACGTAACGCCTTAGCTTCAATTTGGCGAATGCGTTCACGCGTAACCGCAAAGTCTTGACCGACTTCTTCTAAGGTATGTTCACTATCATCGTTTACGCCGAATCTCATTTTGATAACTTTTTCTTCTCGAGGCGTTAACGACTTTAGAACTGCATCCGTTTGCTCCTTTAGACTAAGGCTAATGAGTGCGTCGGACGGCGATACAACGTTAGTGTCTTTAATAAAGTCTCCAAGATGACTATCTTCTTCTTCGCCGACGGGCGTTTCAAGAGATATCGGCTCCTGTGCGATCTTGAGGACCTTACGAACTTTGCCTTCTGGTATTTCCATGCGAGTCGCAATTTCTGAGAAAGTTGGTTCTCGGCCCAATTCTTGGACGAGGACTCGAGACGTCCGAAGTAATTTGTTGATCGTCTCGATCATGTGAACGGGAATACGGATTGTACGAGCTTGGTCTGCGATTGCCCTCGTGATGGCTTGACGTATCCACCAGGTTGCATACGTTGAAAACTTATACCCACGCCGATACTCAAATTTATCGACTGCCTTCATTAGGCCGATGTTTCCTTCCTGAATTAAATCGAGGAACTGAAGGCCACGATTCGTATATTTTTTAGCGATCGAAACGACAAGCCGAAGGTTGGCCTCAACGAGTTCTTTCTTGGCTTGGGCTGCTTGGGCTTCACCATGTCTCATTACTGTGAGCATGTGATCAAGAGAGTCTGGGGTTTCCTGCATCTCTTTGGTGCGATGCTTAACCTCAGTTCGTAGCTGCCGCAGTCTAAGCGCTAAGGATTTGTAATCCTTATCCTTAGCCTCAGAACGTTTTGTTCTTGATTTGAGTTTTCGATCAAGCAGGCCAATTTCTTTCTGTGATCGTTGCACATCATTGACTGTAGACCAGATATCCTCGATCAGGTGCTCCTTGACCTGTTCCGTGAATTCTACTTCCCTAATTAGCTGTGACAGTTCTACTTGGGAACGAAGCGCCTTCCATCGGAACTGGCGGTACCGGCGTTTGTCTCGCTTAGGAATACTGTCAAGTTTCGCTTCTTTTTTCTTAGTTTCGATGCGAGCTTTACGAATAGCTTCAATTTGTCTCAATACTTGATGGCCTCGGACCTTTAGTCGAGCGTCGGTCACATCATCCTCATTGAAAACAATGAGTTCCCGGATTGTTCGCTCGCCGTCTTTCAGTTGGTCGCCGAGCCTAATAATGGTACTTGCCATGGTCGGTGTTCTTGAGATCACCTTCAGAACTTTTTGTTTGCCGCGCTCGATTCTTTTAGCAATTTCGACTTCGCCTTCTTTTGTGAGTAGTGGAACAGTGCCCATTTCACGAAGGTACATCCGAACTGGATCACTTGTTTTTTCAAGCAAAGTTGGCTGAACGTCTGCATCAGTTTCTGCGGTTGATTTTTGAAGCTCTTTTTTTTCTTTGAACTTGTCTTCAGAATCTACAACTTCTATGCCAAGACTGGTCAAGATAGAAAACAAGTCGTCAATATCTTCTGAAGATGTAGCTTCTGTTGGAAGTAGGTCGTTAATTTCGTCAAAGAGGAGGTAGCCACGTTCTTTCCCAACGATGATGAGCTGCTGGACCTCGTCGTATTTTTCTTCGAGTGAGAGCTGCTTGGTTGGCATTTTGTCACTCCGTCCGGAAGGTTTTGTCTCGTAAGTTCATGTAATACAAGTCACCCACCTTGATTCCCCTGCAGTGCAGATTGTATATCCGGCTGCCGAATCTTGCATGGTATTCACCTTAATAGCTCGTCAAGTCGTTTGGTGAGATCTCGTTTTTTTTCTAGAAGCGTATTGATTTTACTGAGATTGGATTTAGAAGGATTGGCGCGTTGTGTCTGATCGATTGCATCCTGTAATGCTGCGCGTTCCCGTTTATATCTAAGCTCTCTTAAGTTTAGGGCACAATCTTCTACATTGGCTGGCTCTACTGGGTCTCTGGCGATTTGTTTGACCAGGGCTTGTTCTTCTGGGGTAAGTCTATCGAGTAGTGTTTCTGAAACGTTTTCTGGAGGCATTTCGACAAGCGTTCTGGCGACCAATAGAATTGGCCCAGCCTCAAGGGTTTCAAAATCATCAGGTTCCAATCCAGCCAATACAGATAATGCTGCGCTGGTGTTGTGAATTGTTGCCCAAAGAATACCTTTTTCGGCAGGGCATAGATCCGATCGTTTGATCTTTACCTCAAGAGGAATTTCTGTTCGCTTGGCGACAGCGGCTTTTCTGATTTCTGAACGAATGACGTCCTCCATAACGTTTGCGCGGTGGGCAAGTCGATCTGCGAAATGGTCCCGTGTTGCAGGGTCAGGGATACGTGCAGCAACAGCGAGCATGTCTGCAAGAAAATCTCGCTGATCTTTTTCACGCGACAGGTTTCTTCCGGTGATTGCTTGGTCGAGTACATACTCAAGATATGGCTGAGAGTTCTTGAGTTTGAGGAGGTAGCTTTCCGCGCCGTGCAATCGTACAAATGAATCGGGATCCTCGCCTGGAGCGAGAGTAACAACATTTGTTTGGAACCCCTCTGACAAAAGTAATTCTCCGGATCGGGTAGATGCGCCCTGGCCTGCGGCGTCCGGGTCAAAACTGAGTAGTACTTTCGTACAATATCTTTTTAGAAGTCGGCTCTGCATTTGGGTCAATGCTGTTCCGCAGGTCGCCACTATAGATCCGACACCAGCTTGGAATGCTTGTGCAAAGTCGAAATATCCTTCGACTAATACAGCGTAGCCGAGTCGGCGAATGTCTTGTTTCGTTAGGTGTAAGCCGTACAAGACTCGCCCTTTTGAATAGAGTGGTGTTTCTGGAGAATTTAAATATTTCGGCTGTTGATCAGATGTAAGGGACCTACCACCAAAGGCTATAACTGAACCGGTGTCTCTGAATATGGGGACCATTAATCGATTGCGAAATCGATCCACTATTTTCCCACCGTCTCGTTTTATAACAAGTCCGCTCTTGAGTAGAAGGTCGAGTGGTTGCCCGGCATCGAGAAGATATTGTTTCAGTGCGTCTCGTTGTGGCGGTGCAAAACCCAAGTCAAGTTGTTTGATCGTAGTTGCAGAGAGTTCTCGCCGATCAAGATACTCGCGTGCTTGAGAACCGCCCTGCTTCTCTAATTGATTACAGTAGTAATTCTTGGCAATTTCGTGGAGTTTAACGAGTGCTTCTCGCTCCAGCGTAAGCTGTCGGTCTCGTTCAGGGTCTTCCGATTCTGGCACAGTGACCCCAAACCGTTGTGCGAGAGCACGGACGGCTTCAGGAAAACTCAGTTTGTCATAAAGTTCGACAAACTTAACGACATCACCGCCAGTCGCACACCCAAAGCAATGAAAGAAACCTTTATCAGGATTAACATGAAAGCTCGGTGTTTTTTCCTTGTGAAAAGGGCATAACCCTTTGTAAGTACTACCACTTTTTTTTAATGGTACGACGTCGTGAATTACCTGAAGGATATCAGCATGAGACTTCAGATCGTCGACAAAATTAGCCGGAAAACGGGGCACGACTTAACCTCATTCATTCAAGTTTGATGATTGTGACACCACTATTACCGTGCTTAGCGTTTGCTGGTTCAAGCTGCGATACTAACGGATGCTCTTCAAGAAATCTCCTAATAGCGCTCCTGAGTCGGCCAGTACCGGACCCATGAACTATTCGTAATTGCTGTTGCTCGTAAAGTTGCGCTTGGTTTATACGTTTTTCTACGCGGGATAAGGCCTCATCGACTCTGCAACCGACCACATTTAATTCTTGCGACGAACAGTCGTCGGATGAAAGATCGACTGTTATTCCACCAACTTTTGTGTCGGCGGAGACCCCAACGGTACTTAGTTGGGTGGGTTCCATGTGTAGGCGTTTTCCGTGAGCCTCGACTTCAACTGTACTATCGTGGATAGCGATTACAGTTCCATCCAACTTTAAGTTCTCGATATGTACAGAGGTCCCAACAACGATCTCATTCGCTGTTTCCTCTAATGCTGATGGTGAGTTGTGTGCGGAGATTACCTGATCAAATTGTTCACTGATTACGTTGAGTTTGTCGAGCGCGTGACGTTTCAATGTGCCGGTGTCTCCGGTCGAAAGACCCCCTTGATTGTAATGGCTAGCTGATAGATGCTTTGTTAAAGTGGATGCTTCATCTCTGAGTTGTTGGACGATGTGTCGAACTTGCTGTCTCGAGTCTCTCAATATGTCATCAAGTGTGTTACGTCCACGTTTTTTCGCTATCGCTTCACGGTTATCGAGAACTTGTTGCTGTGCTGCTAATTTGGCAAAGTCGCGGGTTAGTGTTTGCCGCTGTTCCATGAGTGCCTGGCGCTCTACATTTAATTGTTCTAGTTCCTCTTCGAGTTGCTTCAGGTGAAGAGTCAATTGCTTTTCAGACTCGCTACAGCGGTTCCGAGCATCATCGATTACTGTGGATGGTATGCCGAGTCGACTAGCAATTTCTAACGCTAGACTTCGTCCTGGTATCCCGTAGTTTAGGTGGTAGGTGGGTTCGTACGTGTCCTTGTTAAATCCGAATCCAGCTGAAGTTACACCAGCAGTCGTTTCCGCATAGGTCTTCATGGTGCTGTCGTGTGTAGTTGCTATTACGAGTGCGCCACGCTGACGAAAATACTCAATTAGGGCGGCGCCAAGTGCACCTCCTTCTGTGGGGTCCGTTCCTGTCCCAATTTCATCCAGCAGTACAAGTGACGGTAATTGAAATTGTTGATCCATCTTGACAATGTTTGTGATGTGTCCCGAATACGTTGAAAGGTTGTTCTTGATGGACTGGTCATCACCTATATCAGCAAAAATACTTTGAAATACGGGTACATTCGCATCAGTGTCCGTCGGTATCAGAAGACCAGTTTGTGCCATGGCAACGAGCAGGCCGGCTGTTTTTAGTGCAACCGTTTTTCCTCCGGTATTGGGACCGGTCACAATCAATGCAGTTGTCGGTGGTGAGAGAAGAATGTTGACGGGAATAGGTGTTGTTGGTTGTGACTTTTCTGGTATTACTGGTTCGATCCCTGCACGTTGTCGAACGGAACTAAATAGCAGTGGATGGCGAGCGTTTGGTAGCTTTAGATGAGTCCCAGGTGTGAGTGACGGTGCGTGCCCGCTGATTAAGCGAGAAAAGTTTGCACGTGACTGAATTATATCAAGCTCGGTAGCGGCTTTCAGTGACTGACGGAGGTCTGAAGTTCGTTTCCGAAGAGAATTTGCTAGCGCCATTAGTACGCGACGAATTTCACGTCGCTCATTATCTTCAAGTGCGACGATGTCATTGTTAATGTCAACTGTAGTTAGTGGTTCTAAGAACAGGCTGGCACCGCTACCAGATGAGCCATGAACGATGCCAGGAATTGCGCTTCGATGTTCCGCTCGAACCACTAACACGAAACGGCCATTTCGTTTCGTTACTATTTTTTCTTGAAGGTATTTCTCGGTGTTGCGACTTTTTAGATACGCTTCAATTGCATTTCTAAGGCTTTGCTGACGTTTTCGTAATTCTCCCCTGATGTTATTTAACTGTGGTGTGGCATTGTCATTAACTTCGCCGCTCGAAGTTGTTTTCTGCTGAATATCTCGTACTTCTTTTTCGAAGGAGCTAATCCTAGCCGCAATGGATTGGAGGGAAGGATAAGGAGCACCAGTTGCACTATTTATCGACGTTCTAGCTTTATCTAGCGAATCGAGAAATGTTGCAAGTCCCTGTAGTTGATGAACATCGAGTAATCGATTGTTGATAGCAAGGACTGAAAGGGTGTCGAGCAGATCTGATGGCCCGTCGAGTCCGAATGAACCATTGGTCTTGAGGAAGCGGACGCAGTCGGTTGTTTCAGAGAGTGCCGATTTGACAAGCTGTCTGTCAGCTAGAGGCGACATTTTGTTGAGGGCTGTTGCGCCAAGTGGAGTTGCGGCGAAACTACGGACAGCCTCAATTATGTGGTCGAATTCAAGGGACTTCAAAGTTTCAGCGTGCATCAAGATATCTCTATTCGAGATGGTTAATGATGCTGGCGATTGTTGCTGCACCGAAACCATTATCAATGTTCACGACGGATACACCGGACGCACAGGTATTCAGCATTCCGAGCAACGCGGCAATTCCACCGAAACTGGCCCCATATCCAACACT
>CAYFJM010000029.1:0-12802 GCA_964343415.1 uncultured Vicinamibacteraceae bacterium
AAATTCCTCTCGCCGATGTACGAGGGTCACATGTGATGCAAATTTTGTGAGAAAGGTTGCTTCTTCCATTGCGGAATCACCGCCGCCAACTACAACGATTGGCTTGTCCCGAAAAAAATAACCATCGCATGTTGCGCACGTAGATACACCATGTCCCATTAATTGTTTTTCGGACTCTAAACCCAACAAACGCGCCGATGCACCAGTCGCTAGAATCAGTGCTTTTGTTTGATGTATTCCAGTATTAGTCGTCACCGTAAACGGCGCCGCATCGAGTCCGATAGCAGAAACGTCGCCTTGCACAATTTCCGTGCCAAATCGTTCAGCCTGCGCGCGCATTTCAGCCATTAGATCTGGACCCAAAATTCCCGATCTAAATCCGGGGTAATTCTCGACTTCTGTTGTCATCATCAATTGCCCACCAGCTTCGAGTCCCTCGATGAGCAGCGGATTAAGGTTCGCTCGAGCCGTATAAACAGCCGCTGTCAAACCGGCTGGCCCGGAACCTATGATGATTACTTCACGCATGAATCTTCCTTCCTACTATAAGCCTCAAAGTGCCTAAAGAAATAAGCATATGACTTTGTAGGCGTTTCGTTTAAATTACTAAGTCGAATTCGGAATTATAGCGTCGACACTACATTCCAAAGGAAACGAAGAACGTGATCAATCCGCTCTGAGCGTTACCGGTTCAAGAAGAGACTGCCCTTTTGTTGACACCCAATCGACAAGCCGTCGCACTTCCCGAAATCGTCCTGAATTGGAACCTGCTCCAAGAACAACAACGGCTAGGGGGTCTTTGCCCGGCAACTTAACGACAGTCGCAAGACAATAACCTGCTTCATCAATGTAGCCTGTTTTACCCGCTCTAATCGAGTAATTTCCCCGCAATAAACGATTCGTGTTTCGTATCGTCAACCCCCGACGATTTGTTCGCAGCCGATAGGTTCGGTTACGCATAATCCGAGCTATCACCGGTTCTCGACTTGCGGCGGCAATTAACCGTGCGACATCATAAGGTGTAGACAGATTGTCTTCATGCAACCCAGACGGATCGACAAACTGAGTATCTTGAAGTCCAAGTTCCTCAGCCTTTACATTCATCGTCTGTACAAATTCCTTTGTGCCTAAGCCCGAAGCACGAGCCAACACACGAGCGGCCGCATTATCAGAACCAACTAATGCTAGGTGCATAAGGTTATCGATCGTGACACGCTCTCTGCGTCTCAAATACGTTGTCGAAGCACGACGAACATCGCGCGCAGATACGACAACATCTCGCGCTAAGTCTATTTGTTGATCAAGGACGACCAACGCTGTCATCACTTTCGTAATACTGGCGATAGGCCTTTTTTGTTGCGCATCTATTTCCCAAAGAATTTCATGAGTCTCTGGGTTATAAACAATGGCCGCCTCCGCTCGCAGACGATGGCTCGGTAAATCTGAAACATCCAGCACGCGTGGCTCTGTTCTCTCGTTTGACGGTGGTTCCTCTACAACCAGTGGCGCTATAACCGGTTGAGAGTCTCTGGGGGCAACGGGAGAATTCCACAACCAACCCACAAGCATTTGCCCGACCGCAAAGGCACAGAACAAAACAACTCCAAGTTTACCTGCCGATATACGAAATGCAGGCACCAACCCCAACCTCAACGCGCTATGTCCTTCGATATGAACAAGATGACGGCCATTCTAGCAGAACACTTCGCTTTCGCTAACTAAAACCACCATCAGCATCACGGTTCGGTCAACGCCACTGCGAGCAATGTCGCCCTCAATGTTCCTTGCTCACTATTTGCTGTATCAAACGTTTCCTGTTTTGAGTGAGCGCCACTTCCGCTGCCACCACCACCAATTGTAATAGCCGGTATCCCTAGGCTGATCGGTATATTCGAGTCAGTTGATCCTGAAAAGAGTCGTGACCGTATCCCCAGCGCCTCGGACACACCTACTGCGGCACGAACGATCGCCGTCGAAGGATCAGTTGTTCCTGCGGGGCGTTCTCCAATCTTTACCACTTCGACACTTAGGCTACCGTCACTCTGCCATCGTTTGTTCTCTGCGTCTAACGCGACATCGACAGCCCGTAGCAGCATCACATCGAGTCGGTTCAAAGCGGAATCACTGCTTGACCGTAAATCAATCTCAGCCCAAGCCTCAGCTGCAATTGAGTTTACAGAAGTTCCCCCACCCACACGCCCTACCGTAAAAGTTGTTTTCGGAATATCTGGTACCCCAAAATCAGAAACCCTATTTATAAATCGGCCAAGTGCATGGACCGGGCTCACCAAGCCAAATGCGCCAAAGCTATGACCGCCCGGACCGCGAAACGTTATACGGTAACGAATCGAACCAACCGCACCATTCGTAATTCCAAGGCCTGGTCCGTCGATTGATACAAAGCGGTCTATCTCGCCCGCTAATTCCGTTGAAAACAAATGTTTCACGCCCCGCAAATCTCCGAGTCCTTCTTCACCGACTGTCCCCACGAAAGTGATCGTTCCCGTAGTTTTTAGTTCCGCCTCATTCAAAGCCCGTATGACCCCAAGCAATACAGCTAAACCTCGACAATCATCACCAATCCCTGGTCCCTTTAATATCGTTCCTTCTTTGACGACCCTAACGTCCGTATTTTTCTCAAACACTGTATCGAGGTGAGCACTCATTACAAGATTCGGTCGACGTCGCAATCCAGCACGAACGCCAATCACGTTACCGACATCATCAATACGTACCTCAGCTAAGCCCAGGCGCTCAAATTGCTCGCGATATGCTGCTGCCCTCTCCGATTCCATAAAGGTTGGAGCGGGTATTTGGCATAATTCCACTTGGGCGTCTATGACGGCCTGTTCAAATTCCATGACGGCCGAAAGAGCGACCTGGACATTTTCATTGTCAAATTGAAGTGAACCCACCGCACTAGGATCTTGTTGAGTAAGCACAGAGGACCCCGAGAACAGCGAAAAGCTGCAAACAAAGACAACCGTTCGACAAGCGCGACCACTCACTGACATTATTAGCGCCGAACGAAAGACCCACAAAGAAAAAAGGGCCGCCAGCCTACAAGCCAGCCGCCCGAACGGACATTAAGAATAGGTCATTTACAATAAATTTAGGGAGCCGGTATACCTCGATTCCCTTCATTTGGACGTGCATACGTGTAATGTGTCCGGTGCTGCACATCGACGTCTTCTCTATCAACTTCAACACGTAATCGCCTAGTACGGAACGTCGGGTCTGGATTACTCGAATAGAAACCTACGACATAGTAGTCACTTGTCTCGGCATCGATCTCTTTAAAAGCATCATCAAAATCATTTCGATTAACAATCGCTTTACCACCAGTTAGTTCGGCGAGAGACCTTAGACTGTTTTGAGTCGTAAACTGGTAATCGTTCCAGTATTCCATACCGCCAATATAATCTGGGTCAGGCCCGGCGATAAGCCCTCTGGGATCAACCGTGTAAAAAGACACGTTCGCACGGTTAGCAACCTTGGTTAGTTCTGCAATCTCCATGGCCAATTCAAAATCAGCAAACACCGCACCTTGCCGAGAAATCTGCTCAAACGGATCCATCATTGGGTCCTCTATACCCTCGTACATCGATGACACTCGTTCCCGAGAACCACCAAAACCGTACATTGGGCCGCCACGCCGCATATCGTTGTATAGCACGGACTGACCAAAGATCCGCTCATGCTCAAAGGGATTAAAGTCGTAACCACCACTAAAATAAATGAAGGATTTCCTACGATTTGGAATGCCCTCTAAGGCCTTAATAATTTCCTGTGCAGTCTTAAAAGCTGTATGGGCACGCCAGTTCAATTCAGCCGGCCCGCGAGAACCAGGGGCAACTGTTTGAATGAGTTCATTAGGACTAAACCCGTCACCTGTGATCAAATCAGTCGTCTGAGCGAGACGGCTGCGGTCATATGTCATATCAACCCTAATTGACGAAGGGCCTGTAGACACAATGGCAAATAAATCTCCCTCATGAATCAGATTGTCAGCCACTTGAGAGAAAACCTCTCGCATCCGAGGTGTATCTCGCGTCACGATATGCAAGTCATCTACGAAGAGTACAAAAATGCGACCGGCTGTATCATTTCGCGCTCGCGTCGGTGGTAAGACTATGCCCTCTTGAGGGGGTGGGGGTGGTAACAGTTGATTATAAACTCGTCCACCGTGGACTAGCACGAGCGATTCAACATCTTGGGGAACATCGTCTTCAAAAACTTGAAAATCGTCCTGCGTCAAATCTGGAAGAAACACACCGTCACTATCACGCACAATCACGTCAGTTGTGACTAAAGTGATACCGGAACGGAAAACTGTCGGCTGATCGGACGAAGTTGACTGCTGGCTAGAAGTTTCCTGTGATTGTGCAGAAAATCCACCGACGACACCAAGAACCAGCGCAAGCGTTAATACTAATTGCCAGTGTAACGTCTTAGGCATTCTCGCCTCCATATGTTCTTCATTATAGCCCGCTTCAGCTCAAATTATATGGAAAACGAAACTATAAGATATGGCTTAAGTCACTAGCTACTGCCCAAAAGCTCCTGAATTGCTGCGACTTCTGACTCAAATTGCTCAATCCGAAAGATCACTTCTTCTCCAGCACGCCAGTCATCTGGGTTTAAAGCACTAATGCGATTCGCCAAATCATTCTTAAGCGAGTCAGTTATCTGAGAATCCCGAAATTGCTGCTCAAGTGCAGCATACGCGGTCTGGAGCTTCAATAGCGCTTGGTCTCCAAGTAAAACTGATACAGGATGCTCCTTGGGTGACGTTGCCACCTTCTTCTCCGACTCAGGGAATGAGGCCTCGCCTGACGCCTCCGGTTCTTCCACAGCAGGCCTCTTTTCAGGAACACGAGAAGAACCCTTTCCAGATGCTGGAACAGCCCGACGATCTCCCTTTCGCATCCGTTCTGGGCCCACTGCCTGCCGTGATGGCGGCTTGGGTCTCTCTCGCCTCATTTTTGGCCAATCGAAATCAAGATCTGGATTGCAATTTTCGATGGCTTTAGTTGCCTCTTCATCGAGAGCACTGCGCCCAACAATCACATGTGGTGGCGTACGAAACCAATACAAAATCCGAGGGCGCCCACCAGCACGTGAGCCGTGAAGAACGTAGGTGTGCTCGTAACCGAGTTTATCTCTCGAATATCGGAGATATGGCATCAGACTAAATCAAAAAAATGAGGCTCCATGGGAACATAACAAAGCATCGCCCACTTAGTTAAACCAATTCAACGCTAGCCAAGTTCTATTGCTACGTAGTCCTCTTTAACATCCTTAATATCACCAAAAGAGTTCTAGCTTGACTCGGCAAGCGGAAGCTAACCTCATCTTTTTCTTCCAGTTTTTACTTTATTTTTTTCCTGGGAATCGCCTTTTTCTTCGCTACCTTCTTCTTGACCGCCTTCTTCTTGACCGTCTTTTTCTTGGCTACCTTCTTCTTGACTACCTTCTTCTTGACTACCTTCTTCTTGACTACCTTCTTCTTGGCTACCTTCTTCTTGACTACCTTCTTCTTGGCTGTCTTCTTCTTGGCTGCCTTCTTCTTGGCTGCCTTCTTCTTGGCTGCCTTCTTCTTGGCTGCCTTCTTCTTACTTTCTAATTCAGCCTCTAATTTTCTAGCCTGAACAACACGTTCCGCTGAAGGCGAACGGTAGAACATCGTAAAACGAAGAACATCACCTACAAAAAAGTAGGTCCAAATCTCAGAAACATTAATACTCTTTGCTTGACAGATCCGCTGCGCGACATCCGCCATACCCGCCGGAACATATAGATGAAAGGCTCCACGAGCCTTGGCAAACCTAGCCCACTGAGCCATCGCCTCAATATCGTTAATCGATTCAGCTGTTTCAACTTCAACGACTGCCTGAAGTCTCCTAGCACCCAACGTACTTGTAAGCACCAGGTCCGGACAAACATTCATTCCAGAAACTCGAATCGTTGTCTCTTGCAATGAGCCGACATTGACAGCAACACTATACTTACGCCGATACCGTGCTTGGAGTTGGCGTATTACTCGGTCATGGTCGACCTGCTCTCTAAATGGACGAACCAGGATGGGACTCACTTAACCTCCGAAACCGCAAACCTAGCGCTAGCGGCGCCGCATGCTAGCACGGATTTGCAATCACATGACAAAGTTCAGCTATGGTAACCAAAGAAAGATACAAGATTCATAGGAGGCCCCCAAGGCTAAAAGCGCTATTTATGACACATAAGTAACTGAAAAAAAAGGACTTACGATTAATCAATAAAGCCAATTAAAAAACACAACCAATCAAGTACGGACAATTAGACGTAAAAATATCAAGCTAAAGATAAACCGAACCACCTGTAATCCGTTTTACCCCCTCACCAATTACCAAGTAACCATCTAGTGACCGCAAGCCGTTCCACTCTCACGCCAATCCGACGCAATCTGACAAATTGTAAAGAGCACCAGTTCGTCCTACAAAAATAGATCCATTTAGTTAGGTCAACATCATCCTCGTAGTACCATTCAGGAGTGAACAACCGTTTCTTAAATGCCTGCAAACGTAAACCCGTAGACGCCACGCCAGTCTGGTTTATGCGACAAGCTGGGCGTTACATGGCCGAATACAGGACCATCCGAAAGCAATACACGTTACTTGAGATCTGTAAACAACCAGAACTCGCTGCCGAGGTCACCCTCCAACCCGTAGACCGACTAGATGTCGATGCGGCGATACTATTCTCGGATCTATTGCTCCCTCTTGAACCAATGGGAATTCCTTTTGAATTCGTTAAAGGTGAAGGCCCTGTTATCCATAAACCAATACAGAACAATGCCGATATCAAAGCACTTCATGAATTTGAATCGAGAGATTGTCTAGGACACGTTCTTGAAACCATCAAGATTCTGAACCAGGAATTAAAAGATCGCATTCCGTTGATTGGTTTTGCAGGGGCACCTTTCACACTGGCTAGCTATGCTATCGAAGGCGGCCCCTCAAAAAATTATGAGAAAACGAAGACACTGATGTACTCTGAACCAGCCGCGTGGCATCAACTTGCTTCATTTCTAGCAAAAAGCATTAGCGACTACCTCATTGCCCAAATCGAGGCTGGCGTACAAGCCGTCCAGTTATTTGATTCCTGGATTGGCGCGCTCAGCCCCTCAGACTACAAAGAATTTGCGCTACCGCATACGCAGCGTATTCTTCAAGCAGTCTCTGATACCGGCGTCCCAACATTACACTTTGGAACAGGCACTTCCACGTTACTTGATGTAATGGCACAAGCGGGAGGGGACGTTCTCGGCGTTGACTGGCGCCTCCCATTAGACGAGGCATGGAATCGCATAGGACCCGATCACGCTATCCAAGGCAATCTAGACCCCACGCTGCTTCTTGGTCCCATAAAACGAATTCAGACTGAAGCACAAGATATCCTAGACCGTGCCGCTGGTCGGCCTGGGCACATCTTCAACCTTGGTCATGGCATTTTACCGACCACACCGGTAGAGCACGTGCAAGAACTCGCACGCTTCGTTCACCAACCCCGATAACCCTCATGCCTAGTGCCACTGTTGCTGTGATCGGTGGAGGCATCAGTGGATTGGCAACCGCGTATCAACTTCAGAAACAAGGCATATCGTTTGTCTTACTCGAAAAATCAAACCGGCTAGGCGGTATGATTTTTACGGAAGAAATAGATGACTTCACTATTGATGCAGGCCCGGACTCATTACTAGTTCAAAAACCTGCAGCCATCGAACTCTGCACCGAACTTGGCCTTCAGGACCAGCTCGTTTCGACCCTCAAGCCTCGTACGGCATACATAGTCAGAGACGCGAAATTACATCCTATTCCGCAAGGTACAGTCTTCGGCATTCCAACAAATCTTGAATCACTCTTGGCAACCGGTTATCTCTCGACACAAGCCAAGATCAGAATGGCCGAAGACCTGGTAATCCCACCAAAACTTAGCCAATCGGACGAATCAGTAGCTAGTTTTTTCCGCCGGCGATTCGGAAACGAATCCGTGGATTACCTTGCAGCGCCTTTACTCGCGGGAATACACGCAGGAAACGTAGAACGACTGTCCATCCGCGCACTATTCCCAAGTCTCGTCGATGCCGAAACGCGGCATGGTAGCGTCATTCGCGGCTTGAGACATCGAAGGCCAGACTCTACGTCTTCCGCATCTACCCACGGGGTGTTTCGTTCACTTACCGGAGGACTTCGAACGTTAACCGATGCTCTTACGAAGACTTTGCCGAGTTCGGCAATCAATTACGACGCTAACGTAGAAAGCATTTCTGGCTCTGGGCCTTTTACGATTAGCTTTTCAAACAGGAAACACTTCTCAGTCGGAAAAGTAATTTGCACAACACCTGCGTACGTAACTGCAAACATTGTCCGATCGCTAAAACCTGAACTAACGAACTTACTGTCGTCTATTTCCCATACATCCATTGCGATAGTAGTTACATCATATCCGCGAAAAGCCATCACCCACGCATTGAACGGGACCGGCTTCGTAGTCCCCGAAACAGAGCGGGGGCTCAGCCTTGCCGCCTGCACATGGATCTCATCCAAATGGCCTAGTCGTTCGCCAAGCAGTCATGTGTTACTGAGAAGTTTCGTCGGTGGCGCTCGTGCCCCAGAGGCACTCGACCAATCAGACGATAGGCTCATCGAATCCGTCCAGCACGACCTTCGCAAACTTCTAGATATCCGCGTTTCCCCGTCGCTTACTCGCGTTTATCGGTGGCCTCGAGCAAACCCTCAACCTGCTGTCGGTCATGTTGAACTTGTCGGTGAAATTGATCGACTTCTGAACAGCTATCCAGGACTACTACTCATTGGAAGCTCACTCCGTGGCGTCGGAATTCCTGACTGCGTCGCAGCAGGTCGATCTGCGGCCAGCAGCATCGAGTGATCTGTTTTCGTCAGAAACCGCAGAATGATTACGGTTTAATTTTGAACGATTGGCATCAACCAGCCAATCATGCCGTATGGCACATTTCCTGCGTGCTATAGTATTTTTACGCAAGCGGAGGGACACACAATCATGAACTATCGACTTCTTAACATACTGACGTTCGCCTTTGTCTCATTCACCTTTATCGCGTGTGGCGGCGGTGGAAGCACCGAAGAAATGGACAGTGGCGCCATGACCGATATGGATCACGCCGAAGACGTAGCCGAAGACACCGGTTCACCCTCAGAGTCGTCAATGGAAATGATTGGTGGTGGACATGCCACACTGGTACATGAAGGCGCTGGTGGAAGTCCTCACGTTAGTGTTCATTGGGCTGTCAATGACGCGAACATCACGATCAGCTATGGCAGGCCTTACCTGAAAGACCGAGTCGTCGGAGATAGTGTCCCTCCAATGATGGACGCCGTCTGGCGTTTAGGTGCTGACGAAGCGACCACGCTCACAAGTGACACAGATATCATGCTAGGTGATTCACATATTCCCGCCGGCGAGTACACCCTCTGGACAGCGCATATGAACGATGAATTCCACCTCATCGTAAACAGTGAAACTGGGCAATGGGGAACCGCCTATAACGCCGACCATGATTTTGCTCACATCGCGATGGAAGTAGGTGAGTTAGACAGTCCGGCGGACCAATTAGTCATCTCAATCGCCGACGACAAGCTCGGGTTTGACTGGGGCGCTATGACTGCCAGTGTTCCCTTGATGGTGCACTAGTAACGTTTAAATTTTTTGGAAGTTCAAAAAATAGACGCGTCTACAACCGAAGAATTACGCTGTGCTGAGGATATCCCGGCTTTCACCTAGCATAACGAACGTACATCTTGTTCTGTTGAAACAAGGGCCGGTAGCTCAGGGGTAGAGCATCTGACTTTTAATCAGAGGGTCGATGGTTCGATACCATCCCGGCTCACCATTTTGCTTAGGAAAAACTTACACGGCGGTATTTCATTGAAAAAAGATCGCATCTAGCTACCACGGGGGCTAGACCGCCGCCGACAACCAGAGGCCAATCCCGTGCCGAAGCCTGCGACGAGCGCATCAGACGCCATCGCCTGCCACCTCTTGGCGCGGCTAGTTTGCCTATCTCGAAGACTCAAGAAAAAACTTTCCGAGCCACAACTCCCACCGCCGAGTTCCATATAATGAGCGGGCACAGGAGGACGCGAACCGTCTAGCCTGAACATACTCGGAATTAAAGTACCGACTTGAACCAACATATTTTAAGGAGACAGGTCATGAAAAAGGCGTTCTTCAGTCTGTTCATCAGCTTAAGTTTAACTGGCGTTGCAAGCGCTCAAGACGCACCACCACCGCCCTGTGGCCCGAAAGGCGACCTTCCACCGTCACTATCAACAAACGTTGCAGCTGATTCTCGATGTTTTGAGATCAGGATGTATACGGCAAATACCATGCGAAATGGTGGCGGAGATTATGCACTTGCCATCGATGAACTTCACCAGCGATTCCGCGAAGAAGAAGTTGCTATTTTTGAAAAACACGGTGCCGAATTTATCGCGGCCTGGCAACGACTTGACGACCCTGAGACGCTGGTCTGGATGCTGGCTTATCGTGACCGGGCTCACCGAACCGACGTGTGGCAAAAGTTTGCCGCTGACCCGGCATGGGAAGCACTCCGAAACAAATACCCAGTCGGTGTATCGATCGAAGCGTACATGATGAGTGCAACCGACTACTCGGCATTGAAATAGTCCACCGTTCACTCTGACAAACGCGTCTAAACCGAAGAAATACGCTGAAAGGGTAAATCATGAAGAAAATCATTTTTTTGGTTTTATTCATCTTGGGGTTCAATGGGATAGCGAACGCTCAGGATCCCCCTCCACCGCCATGCGGTCCAAAAGGTGACTTACCGCCATCGCTGTCCACGAACGTCGCGGCAGATTCTCGATGTTTTGAGATTCGCATGTACACAGCGAATACGATGCGGAATGGCGGTGGCGATTACGCACTCGCCATTGATGAACTTCACCAACGGTTTCGTGAGGAAGAAGTCGCAATTTTCGAGAAGCACGGCGCTGAAATTATCGCTGTGTGGCAGCGGCTTGACGACCCTGAGACACTGGTCTGGATGCTGGCCTATCGTAACCGGGAACACCGAACCGAGGTATGGAATAAGTTCCGTGAAGATCCTGCTTGGGATGCCCTGCTCAGCAAGTATCCGGTGGGAGTCAGCGCTGAAGTGTACATGATGAGTGCAACCGACTATTCGAAACTCAAGTAGCAAAGAAAAGTCGATGCCTTTCGAAACCATCAGTTTCGGATAGCCCTATATTTCGGTGTGTTAATTTCAGGCTACTGGCACAAAAAAGGCGACTCAGCATCAATAACTGAGTCGCCTTTTGTATAACACAGCACGAAAGAACGCTAGTCACCTGGCGGTGTATAAGTCATCTCTCCAGCCTTTTTAACTGCTTCAAGACCTTCGCTGAATTCCATAAGCGGAACAGTCTTCAGAGATTTGAGACCGCCCCCAGCAGTAAGACCAATCGACATCGCCGCGGCTGTCACGTTGTCCGGCATATCAACAATACCCACAATATCGTGGTCCCCAAATGCCATGTAAGCCGAATCAAACGTGCCACCCAGACGCTCAATCGCCGGCTTAACAACCTCCATACGATTTTGGGGATTCTTGACTTGCGCCGCCCAGGCTGCGCTTGTGTATGACCCTAGAATTAGATACTTCGCCATTTTTCTCCCCCTAACATTAGTTCTTAATAATCACCTTTACGGCAGCGGCACACGCGGCCGAAGGTCGTTAAACCAGTTTTGCGTGACAATAAAACCCTGGAACTGTACCCGGACAGACTCCTAAAACAAAACGTTTAACATCACCCGTGCCGTTCGAGGTAACGATGGGTGAAAATGAATATCATCCACACCATCCAAGGGCTCACCCTGTAGTCGAGAGGTGTAGTAGTAATCAATATCGGACACACTACTGTCCAACAGGTTAAATGCTTCAAACACAATGTTCAGTTGCTCGTTTAATTGAAAGCCAATTTCACCATTTAAAATCGTGGTTGCCTCTGATGTCACACTGTTGTCTTCGATCAGCGGACGCGCCCCGAAATGACGTAAGCGGATACTCCCAAACACCCGCTCGCTAGGACTGACGGTCAGCGCGCCTGCGATAACCCTATCCAACGCACCAGGAATATAGAATCCGGCGGGGTCGAGATCGGAAAACCGAGTATCACTGAATGACATGTCTAATTCGCCGGTTAACCAGTCTGTCAAATTCAGATAGTTCGTCCATTCCACACCGTATCGCCGACTCGGTCGACTGGCTTCTGCAATACCCGCATCACCGACAAAGACAAGCTCGGAATCAAACGACAAGTACCACAATGCAATCGTCGACTGTACCCTTGGAACTGCGACCGACCGAAAGCCGATTTCGCCACCGCGGGCTGGAACGAGTGGGGAAGCAGTATCCGTTAGATCACCGGTGACAGGGTCAACCCTGGTTGTTGCAGCACGCGGATCGTTACTGTGGTACCCGCGCCCGTAATTCAAGTAAATCTCAGAACCACCCCAGGGGCCGAAGACTGCCGTTGCTTTCGGACTGACTAAACCCGATGTTCCTTCTCCATCATTCAAGGACCTAATGGCATCGACCTTGTACCGATAACCATCCCCACGAAGCCCTAGAGTCGTACGAAAATAATCCGTCCACTCCACTTCGCTCTGCGCAAAGACCCCTAGTGTTGTTTGTTGCACATTGTCCTGCCGATACGCCCCTAGCCGCCGTTTCGCAACTGTCAGATAGAGTCCAACC